>JBIKNV010000082.1:0-9189 GCA_044358475.1 Pirellulales bacterium
CGGCACGTAATGCCGGGCCACGGCCTCCGGATCGGCGATGAGCCCATCGGCGAGCGTGCCGACCGTGGCGAGCGTGCCCGGCTTCGCGAGCACCCAGTTGTGCGGCACGACATCGGGATTCACAAATGTGAGGGCGAGTATCTCACCGGGCTTCGCCCGTAGTTCCGGCGTCTTGTAGGCCAGGTTCGAGGCGGCCTCGATAGAAAGGGGTCGGGCCCCCTCGACCTTCTTGAGCCAGGGATTCTTCACGGCCGCCTTCATCATGGCGACGTCGCGAAGGATCGGATGGGCCGCCACGGGCCGTGTCACCTCCTGATACCTCGGGATATCGAGAAACGGCTCGCCGAGGGCGTGCACCGTGGCGAATACGTCTCGCGTCTCGCCGCCGCCCACAGCCACATGCAGATGCAGCTGGTTTACCGGCTGGATGTCCGGGATTTCGAGAAACAGGCTCTGGCCGTCGGAGAGCACCGTCGCGGAGCGGATCGGGAGCGGGTCGTGCCCCACCGTGCCGTAGTGGCTCGGCGAGAATTCTGGTGACCCGTAGGAATCGCCGTAGCGGTAGTTCCAGCACTGGGCGAAGTGGCTGGCCGCGTCGCCAGCGACGCGGCGGTCGAGCTGTGCCGAGAACCGCAGCAGCACGCCGTTGCGATGGGCACGAAACTGAAGAGGCTGCTGCACGGTGCCGCCGGTGTACCGCACCCGCTGGAAACAGCCGTCGTCCACGCCATAGACATGCCAGCCATTCATCCCGCTCACATAAAGCTGGCCGTCGGCGGGGCTGAACCGCCCGCGATGGACGCCCGAGCGGAAGTCGCCGACGAGCGGCACGATGGCTCCCTGAGGCTGCCCGCCCGCCTCGTCGCGGAGCACGAGGAAGTGCGTGCAGGACCCAAACGAGAAATGCAGGAGTTGGCCACCCAGCGGCCCCCAGCGGTCGCTGTCCACGAACGCTTGGCCGCCGCTCGAGTGGTCGAGGCCGCGGGGGATGTACACCAACGGCAAGGCTGGTGGCGTGCCGCGGAAGTTGGGCACGGGTTTCGCCGGCGGCTCTCCTGCTGCCTGCCGCACCTCGCAGATCGCCGAAGCTGGCGTCCGCTCCCCCTCGGAGACCGGCACGGTGAGCGTACCGTCGGGCAGAAGACCCAGGCCGTCGGGATTCCGGAAGCCGACGGCCAGCACGTCGATCGTCTTACCGTCGGGGCTGATTCGCAGAAGACCCTGATGCGACGCCATGAAGAAGTTGCCGGCCGCATCGCGTTCGAGGCCGCACTTGAAGTTGTGGCCGCCCGACGGCTCGAAGCGATTTGTCACACACGCATAGAAGTCGACTTCGCCGTCGCCGTTGGTGTCATCAAGCCGCGTGAGCTGATCACCACAGAGCACGTAGACGACTTCGTCGTGCACGACGAGGCCGAGGGCCTGGTTGAGCCCCGCCGCGATCCGACGCCAGCGAACGTTGTTCAACTCAGCGTCGAGGCCGGAGACCCGCCACACGTCGCCCTGGATCGTGCAGATCGCGGCGTCGCCGTTCGAGAAGAAGCCGTGGCCGCCGAAAAACATGAGCCCGCCCCACGGATTGTCAAACGGCGGCGCGATCGTGTCCACGGCGTAGGGCGAGCCAGTGCCGGGTGAGCCCGTGGTCGTGAGCACCTGCGGCCACTGGGGCGGACCTCCCGTCACGAGGTCAGCGAGCGGATGGCTTTCAGCCGGCGCTATCTCGCGAACGAGAGCGCCGTCCTTCACCCAGGGAGCGTCGAGATACCGCGCGTCGCCGATCGAGTAGGAAAAAATTACCCGCTTTCCGTGGCGGTAGAAGCCGTGGTAGGTGCGGGGGCCGGCCGGCAGATTGATGGCGGCGGGCGGCTTGCCGAGCGGTCCCGCCGGGGCGGCAGGAGCGAGGAAGCCGTACCGCGTTTTCCCAAATGTGAGGAAACCGCCCGTCCAGACCGCCTCGAACTGGAGCGTGTCGGGATTGAAGCAGGCGGCGAGTTCGCCAGAGTCACCGAGCTGCACGCTTACCGCGCGGGGAATCGTCCGACCGTCGACGGCGAGCGGCCACGCCTGCACTGTGCCCTGGTCACACGCGTCGCGGCGGGTGTCATCCCAGGTCGACCACGGGATGCTGCCCCAGTGGCCGTGCGTGCCGCCGTCGAGTCCCGGCCACGCGGGCAAGAGCAGCGGCATCGGATCGCGGCCGCGAAACTGTAGCGCCTGCTTCGTGTAGGGGTCATAGATGCGGTGCTTGTTGACCCAGAGGTCGCGGTTCGGCCAGTCGTCGGGCACGAGCGGCTCGCGAGGCACGTCGAATGAACCGGCCTGGTGGGAAAGCATCTCGAGGCCGTGAGTACGGCCGAGCTCCAAGAGATACCGCACGAGGTCGCGGCGATCTTCGGCCGGCAAGGCCGTGAACACGTTCGCCGGCATGAGCGAGCCGACTTCCGTCCGCTCGTCGATGTCCGCCGGCGCGAGTGCATGGCTGTTGCCAGTGGCGTCGACCACGACCACGGCATCGGTGGTCTCCTGCCTGATGATCCCCTGAAGCACGCGGCCATCGGCAAGCGTAAACGCATAGGCCCGGTACTCAGGCTTGATGGAGCGGGCCGGCCAGTAGACGCTCTCGACGATTTCCTCGGGAGTGAGGCAGTTGGCGACCGTCGTAAGCTCCGGGCCGACGGCCCCGCCTTGGCCAGCCACCTTGTGGCACGCCCTGCAGCCCGTCGCAGCGGCGTTGAACACGCCCGCTCCACGGCGGGCGTCGCCCTGCTCCCGGGCATCGGCGAGGGCCTGCTGGACGAACTCGGCACTCCACTCTGGTGCAGCCGATTGACCCGCGGCCGTCCCGCCCAGCCCGACGACCGCACCCGCGATCACCGCGGCTCTGGCGGCACGCATGACCGCGGCGACCTGCAGCAAGGGAGAGAGGCAGACGCTCATGGTTTCAGTTGTACTCTCCACCGGCTGGGCCGGCTTGCGAGTGGGCGGCGGCGGATGGAATCAGAGCGGCGTGCAGGCACCGGCCGGTGTGCGATACTCGGTGGTCGTTCCGCCGCCCACCGGAAGCCTGAAGATGGAATCCTCCCGTGATCTGCGACCGCTCGATCCAGTGGCAGCCGGCATCGCGGGACTGCTCGATCAGATCGACGGCGTGCAGTGTTGGATCAAGAATCCGGAGGGGCACTACGCCTGGGTCAATCGCGGGTTTCTGCTGAACTACGCGCTCGAGCGGGTCGAGCAGGTTGTCGGACGCACCGATCACGACCTCTCGCCACCGCATCTTGCCGACCAGTATCAGGCCGACGACGAACGTGCGCTAAGGGGCGAGAAGATTGATGGCCGGATCGAACTTGTGGGCCGCTTCGATCGCACCGCCGTCTGGTCGCTCACCACGAAGAAGCCACTCCACGATGCCCGCGGGAGGATCATTGGTACGCTCGGCATGACGCGGGTGGTCGATGCCGACGTGGTGCACGCGGGGGGCGAGGATGCGGCCCTCGGCCTCGTGCTCGTCCACATGCGGAAACACTTCGCCGAACCGCTTTCCAATGCCGAGCTGGCGCGGATGGCCGGCCGCTCCGTGCGGGCCTTCGAGCGGATGTTTCGCCGGCAGATGCAGGCGACGCCACAGCAGTTCCTGCGCCGCCTGCGGCTCCGGCTTTCCTGCCGCGAGTTGACGACCACACGCCGTTCTCTCGCCGCGATCGCCCTGGACCACGGCTTCTGTGACCAGAGCCACTTTGTTCGCGAGTTTCGCCGTGAATTCGGCATCCCGCCAGGCGAGTACCGCCAACGACAGGACGGCCCTCGGCCGCAGCGCTAAGCCACCGCGCCGGGCCAGCCCGGCTGCCAGGTGTCTTCCATGCGGGGAAAACGCTGTCGCAGGGCGATGTAGTCCTTGACCATGCCCCGGATCTGCGGCTGCAGGCGGGCCTGGTAGGCCGGGTCGGAAATCGGCTCGAGGGGCAGCAGGTAGAAGTGCCAGGTCGGCTTGCGGGTGGCACTGTGATACCCCATGTGCAGCGTCCTCCGCGGCGTCTCCATGCCGGCGTTATAGCCGCGATGAACCAGATTGTTGTTGTAGAGCAGGGCGTGGCCGGCGGGAATCTTCACCGGCACTCCGCCTGGCATCGCCACGTCGGTCGGCGCGTAGTGCTTCGAGCCGCCGAAAGCGGCATCCTCGGCGGGCGTGTTGGGCCGGAAGTGGCTGCCGGGCACCACCCACAGGCTCTGTTCCTCGTAGAGCGGCAGATTGATCTGCACGCTGTTGTGCGGCCACTCTGGCGAGAACAGTTCGTCGCGGATCTCGGCCTGCGGGATTTGGATCACGTCACGATGCCAGCCGAGGTTGTAGGAGACCCCGGGGTTGGTCGCGAAGATCGAGGCATTGTTGATGATCGGATGCGGCCCGAGCAGTTCCTCCACGATCTTGAGCACCGCAGGGATGTGGTAGGCATGCAGGATCGACGTGGCCTGCGGGGTGCCGAGCATGTGGATGTAGTACTGTTTCGCGCGGGTGCCGAACGAATCGAGCGGGTCGCCGAGATGCTGCATCGACGAGCATGCGACTTCGTTCGCTGCCGTCTTCTTGGCCGGGTCGAGCAGTTCCGCCATCAGGCGGCGGAAGTCCTCGACCTCGGCGTCGGTGAGCACCCGCTCGAGCACGAATCCATCGCGGGCGAACTGCTGCTGTCTCGGTGTCATGCTGAAACTCCTTCAGGGGAATGGATGGACGAAACCGTAATCTGTCGGCCGCTGGCCGCCGACTCGAGAGCAGCCTCAAGCACGGCGATGACCCGGAGACCGTCGCCGAAGTCGGGGCGAATGGCTGCGCCCGTGTGGATGGCGGTGACGAAGTCGGCGACGGTGTGCACGAATGTGTGCTCGTAGCCGATCGTGTGCCCCGGCGGCCACCAGCGGCCGGCGTAGGGATGGCAGGCTTCGGTGACGAGGATCGTGCGGAAGCCCCGGACGTGCTCGGGGTCGTTCCGTGAGTAAAACTCCAGCTCGTTCATCCGCTCGAGGTCGAAGGCGAGGCTGCCCTCGCTGCCGTAGATCTCGAAGCGGTTGCAATTCTTGCGGCCGGCTGCGAAGCGGGTGGCCTCGAAGGAGCCGATCGCGCCGTTGGCAAACCGCACGTGAATCAGGGATGCGTCCTCCACGGTCACTCTCCCGCGGGCCGTGAGATCGGCGTTCGAGCCCGCCGAGAAGGTCGCCGCTCCGGCGCCCGGCAGCGGCCGTTCGTCGATGAAGCCGGCGGTCAGGCACGACACGCTCTCGATCCTGCCCACGAGAAAGTGGGCCAGGTCGACACTGTGCGAGTTGAGGTCACCGTGCGGGCCCGAGCCGGCGTGTTCCCGCTGCAGATGCCAGGTGAGCGGAAACTCTGGATCGATGATCCAGTCCTGCTGATACGTGGCCCGCCAGTGGAAGATGCGGCCGATCCTTCCCTCGTCGATCAACTGCTTGGCGAGCTGGATCGCCGGAACCCGTCGGTAATTGTGGTTCACGCAATGGCAAACCCCCGCCCTACGCACGGCCGCCAGCATCGCCTCCGCATCGGCCTGGGTGAGTGCCAGCGGCTTCTCGCACAACACATGTTTGCCCGCCTCTGCCGCAGCGATCGCGACAGCGGCATGCAGTGCCTGCGGCACGCAGACGTCGATCACGTCGATGTCATCGCGGGCCACGAGCGCCCGCCAGTCGGTCTCCACGCTCTGCCAGCCCCAGCGGCCGGCGAATTCCTCCGCGGCCATACGGTTGCGTCCGCAGGCAGCCCGCAGTTCGATCGGCCTCGGGAGATCGAAGAACCGCGGGGCCTGCAGCCAGGCGTTGGAGTGGGCCCGGCCCATGAATTGCGTGCCGGCGATCCCGATCCGCAGCGGAGATGCCTCAGGCATGGGCCGCCTCCGCGGCCGCCAGCCGCTTGAGATAGGCGACACTCCGCTCGACCATCTCGTCTTCGCGGCCGAGCCACCGTGCGGCTGGCATGTCCACCTCGAAGGCCAGTAAGCCTCGATATCCTGCGCGGGCCAGGATGGCGACGATCTTGTCGATCTCGACGAGCCCCTCGCCCGCCGCCACGCAGGCGAAGTAGTTCCAGGCGCGAACGCTGCGGCCTTTCGCCGGTTCGATGTCCTTGATGTGTGTGGCAAGCACGTACGGTGCCAATTTCTGGGTGGCCTCGACCGGATCGTCCTGAACGCGGAGAAAATTGGCCGTGTCGAGATTGATCCCGAAGGAGGGCGAGTCGACTTCCTCGATCAGCCGGAGGATCTCGTCAGCGTCGTAGTCGATATGGTTTTCGACAGCGAGGGAGACGCCCTCACCGGCGGCCACCCGCACCGCCTCCTTGAACCAGCCGCTCAGGATGCGGAGCTGCGGCTCGTGCGGATCACGGACGAAGCTGAAGCTGCTCCCGACCACCCGCATCACCGTCGCGCCGACGGCCTTGGCATGATGGATGTGACGGATCATGTCGTCCTTGGCCTGCGGATTCCTGCCCGCCTCCAGACCGTCAGGATGGCCCCACGCGTAGACGCGATCGAACCCATAGGCGTCGAGCCGGGCCCGCACGTCGGCGAGATAGCCAGCATCGAAGCTGGAAAAGAAGCACGACTCGAGCGAGATTCCCTCACAGCCGAGCTCGTGGGCCCGGTCGATCACCCGATCCATCGTGAACGGCGTGGCCGGCGGATCCTGCTCCGGATACACGTCGCCGAGGAAGCGGTGATAGCAGTAACTGTCGATGCCGACTTTCATGGCCTGCGGTTTCCAAGGGATGGATTCCGAGACTGTAGGACTCTGTTGCCGCAGATGCTTGTGCAGGGGCGGCGGGAAACGTGACAGAAGCGGCGACGGTGGGCTGATCGTCCCGCCGGCTCGCGCCTGGCGGCTGTCTGAGAACGGGATCGCGCGACTGCATGCACGACGGCACGAGGCAGATTCAGGCCATTCCCGCCGAAAAATCGCCATTCCTGTCGATCAAACGTGCCCGGGCGGATACACTGGCGTGTTTCGCGCCGCACATCCATTCATCATCCCCATCCATTTCCGCGCATGACATCACTCGAGAAACGACTTGCCAAGCATTTCGCCCCCGCCGACATCAAAGCCGCCCGTGAGATCACCCCCACCCGCCTCTCCTGCCCGCGAGTGGGCCAGGTGCGGGCGATCTTCAAGGAGGCATCGGGCGAGACGCAGGAAGTGTTTCTTGAACTCGCCGCCGGCCGTCGCGGCGGCATGACACTCGAGAGCCGCTCCACCACGCAGCCCGGCCGGGCAGGCCGCCCCTGCCCGCTGCTGGCCGCCACGCTCATGGAGATCGATCGGCGGTCGCTCTTCTCCTCGCTCCAGGATCACACACCAGTCGCCCTCGATGTGATCCCCGCCGACGACGCCGAGGAGATCGACGAACCCGCACCCTACGACGAAGCTGACGAACCCCCCCGTGCCCCGGTCCGTTCACAGCCGGCTGTCGCCAAAACGGTCACGCCCGCGGCACGACGCGGTGCCGGTCGCCAGCCCGCCTGGGCCACCGAACTCGACGAACGCCGCCGGCTCGTCGAGCCCGCGGTGCGGACCGCGGGCCTGCAGATCAGCGATGTCCGTCGCGCCGCTGGTGCGCTCGTGTTCGTGCTCGACATCGCGGCGTCGCTCGATGCCCACGCGGCGGTCGTCGTGCCATCACGGATGCAGCTCGATGTCACGGGCCAGGCGACTGGCCGACCGAAGCCCATTGTGATCGGACCGGGGCATGTTGAACTCGACCAATTCGACCCACAGGAGCGGTCGCTCATCGCCCAACTCGTGGGCACGGTCGCCGTGAGTGACACCGGGTCGACGGCGCCGCTCGAGCGACGCACGATCACGCGCATCGCCATCAGCCCACAGGCTGCGGCGGGCGATCTGGCCATGCTCTGCGAGACCGGACGACTCGTCGTGCAGCCCGAGCCACGACGGCAGCCGGAACTGGTGGAACCGCTGACCTGGGACGGCAGCCGGCCCTGGGAGTTTGCGCTTGTCCTCGAGCCGGATGACGACGGTAGCCTGCGGGCCGCGATCGAGGACGACGCCGTAACCGACGACGGAAACGCCCCCCGGCGGCGACCACCCGCCAAAGCCACGCTGCGGGGAATGCTCGTGCGCGGCAGCCAGCGGAAAGACTTGAAGGAGCCGCGGGCGATTCTGCGGTCGGGACTGATCGTCTTTCCCGATCGGCTGGCCCGCCTGTCGCTGCCGGATTGCCCCGACGTTTCACCGACAGCCTGGATGGATCAGTTCGAACGACGGGGACCGATCGAACTTGCCGGCGGGCAGGTGGACGGACTCATCGAACATCTCGCCATGCTGGCCGACGTGCCGCGGATCGTGCTGCCCGGTTGGACAGGCTGGCGCATCGAGTCGGCGCCGCCCCGGCCCAAGCTGGTGCTCGGCGACGTGCCTGCCGTGGCGGACGAAGACATCGACGATGGCCAGCCACGGCGAGGCAGGCGGCGGGCCGTGGCCCGCGTGCAACTGGCCGGCAGCGTGTGGTTCGATTACAGCGGCATGATGATCCCCGCCGACGATCCGGCAGGTGGGGCCGCCGATGCAGCGCGGCGGGTGCTCGTGCGACGGGATCGCGCTGCCGAGCGGGACGCGCTGGCGATGCTCCCGAAGTATGGTGCGACGCCGGCCAAGCAGGATGATCCCGACGTCCCCGTCACACACCATGTCGAGATTCCCCGCGGCCGGCTGGATGCCTCGGTGCCTCAGTTGGCAGCGGCTGGCTGGGCCGTGGAGGTGGCAGGACGACGATACCGGCCGGCGGGAAGCGTGGCCTGGAACGTCACCAGCGGTATCGACTGGTTTGAACTCTCCGGCACGGTCGACTTTGGCGGCGTCTCGGCGGAGATGCCCGAACTGCTGGCAGCTCTGGCTCGCGGCGAGCGATCCGTCCAGTTGGCCGACGGATCGATCGGCATTTTGCCGGACGACTTCGCGGCGCAGTTTGAGCCGATGGCGGTCTTGGCCCAGAAGCAGGATGGCACGCTCCGCTACAGCCGGATTCAGGTGGCCCTGCTCGACGCGCTGCTGGCGGGTCAACCCACCGCCCGTGTCGACGAGGCCTTCGAGCGGATCCGTGAGGAACTCGCCCGGGGTGAGCGGCCCGATGCCGCCGACGAACCGGAACAGTTCGAGGGCACGCTC
>JBIKNV010000526.1:0-2511 GCA_044358475.1 Pirellulales bacterium
GCGGCAACGGCCAACTCACCGGACCGGGCGGCACCGACACGGCGTGCGCCCAACAGGCACAACAGGAAAATTACCGCAAGCGATCCATTTCTTTGCGCTCGACCAATGCACGTCATGCCAAATCAGGAGAAGGACAACGCCCTGCTCAAACCATCGGCATGAGTAGCACGAGCCGGCATCAGATGGTGACGCGATGGTCTGCGATTCCTCGCCGGAAAAGCCACCGCAGAGTGTTGCTGCGGCTACGCGTCCAGGAACTCGTCGAGCGCTTCGCGCAGCATGTCGGTGTCGGGCTTGGTGCCTGTCCAGGCTTGGAAATCAATCGCCACCTTCTCGGCGTGGATCTCGAGCCCGTCGATCGTGCAAGCCCCTGCCGCAGCTGCCAACGCAATGAACGGTGAGGGCTGCGGCACCAGCGAGAGGTCGGCCACCACGATGTCGCCCCGCAGTTCGTTGAGGCCGATTCCATACGCGGATCCCTCGGCCGGCAGCACCGAGACGATGATGCCGACCGCGGCCGGAATCTCGAGCGTCGGTGCCCAGGGAAACATCGTGGCGGCCGCACCGTCCAGTCCGTTGATCGCGGCGACGGTCGCCTCCGCCCGATCCGTCTGGGAATCGCAGACGACGATCCCCGGACACCGCGCGAGCGCCAACTCCAGCGCCGTGGCCCGCGCTACCGGTCCACCGCCGAGGATGAGCACGTGTGTTGAAGCGGGATCGATATGCGATCGCAGCGCCTCCACGACACCGCGGCCATCGGTCATGTGGCCGACAAGGCCCTCGGGCTGGCGATCGACAAGGCTCACACCACCGGAAAACGTCGCCGACGGTGTCGTCGTCGCCATATGCGCTGCGGCTGCTTCTTGCAGTGGGCCTGCCAGGATGCAGCCACGCAAGCCCAGCGCAGACACTCCGGCGATGGCGTCGCCGATCCGCGCCGGCTCCACGTCGAACGTAACAAACCGCCAGTCGATGCCCGCCGCCTCGATCGCCCGCTCGAAGAGATACTGCGCGGGATTGCCCGCCGCGGGGCACCCTAGCAGGGCGACGATCTCCTGAAGTGCCGGACTCGTCATCGGCTCGCCTCGCACACGTCGCTATCAAGACCGCTGCAAAAGGCCATGGAGGGCTTTTGCCACGTGAAGCCGCCGCCGGATGCGGCGGACGCCGGTCGTCGAAAACCTTGGCTTTTCGACCGACCGGCCAAGTGGCAAAAGGCCATGGAGGGCTTTTGCCACGTGAAGCTAGACCGTGATATGCGTGACGGCGAGGAAGCGAGGATCCTTGCGGATCGGATCGAAATCGGGCTCGAGCTGGGTGAGGTCACGAAACCGATCATCGAGCGCGATGGCTTGGGTGAGATGCTCGACAGCAGCCGCCACGTTGCCGTCGAGCGAGTAGTAGCACGACAGATTGTAGAACAGGATCGGCTGTTGGGGGGAGGCCGCCAAACCCTTCCTCAGCACGTCGATCGCGGCGTCGAGCCGCCCCATCCGTTTGAGGCACCAGCCCAGGCCGAGCCAGGCCTCAATTCGTTCGGGATGCTCGTCGGCCACGGCAGTGAGGGGCGTGATCGCCTCTTCAAACCGCCCCAAGGCCCGCAAGGCTTCTCCCTCCAGAAGGCGGGCGTCGGGCCGGGAGCGGGTGGGCTCAGGAAGCTGCTGGACTGCGGCCAGGCCACGCAGCAGCAGTTTTGCGGCGTGCGGCGGTGTCGGCACATCGGGCTGCACGAGCAATTCGCCGAGCTCTATATAGCCGGCTGCTTCGCGCAGGATCGCCTGACGGCGATGGCTAGACATGGCTGTCATCAACGCCTCCTACCGAACTCCCGTCGTACCAGCCTTTTATACGCAGGCCGCCAGTTTTGGGTCGGGGTTGCTGATTTTCTGGCCGAATGGGGAATTTTTCTACGAAAACCGGCCGATCGTGCCACTCTTATCTGGTGGCGTCTCTCGTTTGCCTCGACTCCTTGCCCCTCCGCTGATCCAAGCCCATGCGACTCACGCTCCGCACCCTCCTGGCCTATCTCGATGGCATCCTGCCCGCCGCAGCACGCGCCGACCTCGCGAGTCAGGTGGATGGCAATGCGACCGCCGAAAGCCTGATCAAGCGGATCCGACGGGTGGTGGCACGGCCGGAGATTCCCGCGCCAAAACTCCACGGCCGGGGTCTCGCCGACGACCCCAATTCCGTCGCCGAGTTTCTTGATAACTCGCTGCCGGCGGACCGCCTGGCTGCGTTCGAAAAGATCTGCCTTGAATCCGACCTGCATCTTGCGGAGGTGGCCGCCTGCCATGAACTGCTCGCTGAGGTCGCCCGCGACGACACGGCCGTGAAGCCGCTCGATGCTGCCAGCCATGAGCGACTGCTCCAGCTCTTCCACCATCGCGCTGCCGTGGAGGCGACCGCGGCCGAACGCGACGAGGCGCGGGAAAACGCGGCTGTGGTGCGGGCGGCGGTCGAGCAAGCACGGCATGCACCGCGAACCGATGCTCTCGTCAGCGGCCG
>JBIKNV010000083.1:0-9012 GCA_044358475.1 Pirellulales bacterium
AATTGCCGCGCGATGGTTTCGTAAAGCTAGCCGCAGGGCGCAAGCCCGCGGGATGACGCACCAGCCGACGCCGCTGCAGGCCCCCGGGCTTGCACCCGGGGCTGGGTGGGAATTGCCGCGCGAGGGGTTCGTGAAGCTCGCCGCAGGGCGCAAGCCCGCGGGATGCCCCTCGGGTGACGCACCAGCAGCCGTGGCTTGCGGCTTTCAGAGGCGGCTGTGGGCTTCGACCAGGAGCGATTCGGTCTCGTCCCAGCCGATGCACCCGTCGGTGATCGACACCCCGTACTCGAGCAACGACCGGTCCCGCTGCACCGGCTGGCTGCCGGCATGGATGTTGCTTTCGAGCATCATGCCGACAATCGAGCGATCGCCGGTGGCCCGCTGCTCGAGCACGTCCCGCCAGACGACCGACTGGCGGCGGTGGTCCTTGCCCGAGTTGGCATGGCTGCAGTCGACGATGATCCGGGGCGGCAGGCCGGCCGCCTCGAGCCGCTGCCGTGCGTCCTGCATCACATCGGCGGAGTAGTTGGAACCGCTCCGGCCGCCGCGGAGCATGAGCACGCCCCACGGGTTGCCGGTAGTCGACACGACGGCCGTGCCCCCCTCGTTGTCGATGCCGAGGAAGCTGTGCGGGGTGCGGGCCGCCTGCATGGCGTCGATGGCCGCCTGCAGCGAGCCGTCGGTGGAGTTCTTGAAGCCGACGGGCATCGACAGGCCGCTGGCCATCTGCCGGTGGGTCGGGCTTTCGGTGGTGCGGGCGCCGATGGCGCCGAGCACGATCGTATCGGCGATGTACTGTGGTGTGATTGGCTCGAGAAACTCCGTCGCCGTCGGCAGCCCCATCCGGGCCACCTCGATCAGCAGCCCGCGAGCCATCCGCAGCCCCGTCGCGACGTCGAACGAGTCGTCGAGATGGGGATCATTGATGAGCCCCTTCCAGCCGACCGTCGTCCGGGGCTTCTCGAAGTAGACCCGCATCACGATGAGAACCCGGTCGGCCACCCTGTCGGCCAGCGCCTTGAGCCGCACGGCATAGTCGCGGGCGGCATCGACGTCGTGAATCGAGCACGGCCCCACCACGGCCAAGAGTCGCGGATCTTCGCCGGCGAGCACCCGCTCCACGGCATGCCGACCCGCCACGATCGTGGCGGCCGCCGCCTCATCGAGCGGCAGGAGGCCCATCAGCCGCGCTGGTGGCACGAGCGGCTCCAGGCTCCGGATACGCAGGTTCGAGGTGGAAGGCGTGGTCACTGGAGAATGCGTGGAAATCATGCTTCCAACTCTACCTCATAAAATCCCCCCGCCACAGGATCAGGGCCGTAGCCGCACCAGAAGGCGAGCCGGGAATGGCCACGGGGAAAAGAGGAGCCGGGGATCGGGTGAGGTCGAGACGAGTATGCGTATCCTCGCATCCCGAAGTCGAGGCCTCACCCGTCCCCGGCGGCTTGGGCAAAGAGACGCCAGCGGTCATCACGGGCGGCGATTCAGTGACCGAATTGACCGGCCACAAAATCTCCGGTTCAATCCTCGATAAGGATGGCCGCGGAGGCGGCCACGGTCGACCACTCCGAACGGACGGGAAGGAGCTCGCATCTCGTGACCAAGCACATCTTCGTGACCGGCGGCGTCGTCAGTTCGCTGGGCAAGGGGCTCACCAGTGCATCGATCGGCATGCTGCTGGAAGCGCGCGGCCTGCGGGTGAAGATGCAAAAGCTCGATCCCTATATCAACGTCGACCCCGGCACGATGAGTCCCTACCAGCACGGCGAAGTGTACGTGCTGGATGACGGCAGCGAGACCGACCTCGACCTCGGCCACTACGAGCGGTTCACGGCCACCGAACTGACCCGCGCGAGCAACTACACAAGGAGCGGCGGGGGGAGTTTCTCGGCAAGACGGTGCAGGTGATCCCCCACATCACCAACGAGATCAAGCAGGTGGTGAAGAATCTCGCTGACGCTGATACCGACATCGTGATCACCGAAATCGGCGGCACGGTCGGCGACATCGAGAGCCTGCCGTTCCTGGAGGCGATCCGGCAGATCCCGCTGGAGGTGGGCCGCGAGAACTGCATGTTCATCCACCTCACGCTCGTGCCCTACCTGAAGGCGGCTGGCGAATTGAAGACGAAGCCCACGCAGCACTCGGTGGGCATCCTCCGCCAGATCGGCATCCAGCCCGACGTGCTCGTCTGCCGCACCGAGCGCGGCCTCGACACGTCGGATCGCGAAAAGATCGCGCTCTTTTGCAACGTGCCGCTCGATGCCGTCATCGAGGAGCGGGACAAGGACTTCTCGATCTACGAGGTGCCGCTGTCACTGCAGTCGAACCGAATCGATGAGATCGTGCTGAAGCGGTTCGGCCTCCAGGCGGGCCCTGCCGATCTGGAGGACTGGCACGACATTCTCCACCGGCTGCGGAATCCCGAGCATGAGATCTCGATCGCGCTGGTTGGCAAGTACGCCGAGCATCGCGACGCCTACAAGAGCATCTACGAGGCCCTCGACCACGGCGGCATCGCCCACAAGACGCAGGTGCGGGTGCAGCCGATCAAGAGCGAAGACATCGAGCGGGAAGGGGCGGAACGGCTCCTGGCGGGCTTCGACGGCCTCATCGTGCCGGGTGGCTTTGGGGAGCGGGGGATCGAGGGCAAAGTCGAGGCGATCTCATTCGCCCGCCAGCGTCGTCTCCCGTTCTTGGGCATCTGCCTCGGCATGCAGTGCGCCGTGATCGACGTTGCCCGCAGTCTCGCCGGCATGGAGGGGGCCCACTCGACCGAGTTTGCGAAGGACACCCCCTTCCCGGTCATCGCGCTGATGGAGGAGCAGCACGGCGTGGTGGAGAAGGGGGGCACGATGCGGCTGGGGGCCCAGCCCTGCGTGCTCGTCGAGGGAACGAAGGCGGCCGCCGCCTACGGCACCGACCGAATCTCGGAGCGGCACCGGCATCGCTATGAGTTCAATCCGAAGTTTCGTGAGCGGCTGGAGGAGGCCGGGCTTGTGATCGCGGGCACCAGCCCTGACGGCACGCTCGTGGAGATCGTCGAATTGGCCGATCACCCGTGGTTCGTGGCGGTGCAGTTTCACCCCGAGTTCAAGAGCAAGCCGACCGCAGCCCATCCACTCTTTGCGGGGCTCGTGGCCGCGGCCGTCGAGCGACACGCCGGCAGCGCGTGGGTGACCGAGTCCTGATCCATTCACGCTTGATTCATAGACCTTTGGGAAGCGACGACATGGCGGAGTACGAACCGGGTGACGGCGACGAGATGGTGGCGGAGGGCGACGTGGGAATGCGATCCCCGCCAGCGACGTTTGACTTTCTCGTGCAGACGATCTTCACGCAGGCGCTGATGGCGCTGGGCCGCGTGCCCAACCCGATCACCCAGAAGACCCACAAAAATCTCGACACGTCCAAGCATTTCATCGACACGCTGGCAATGCTCGAGGCGAAGACCGCCGGCAACCTTACGACCGAAGAGGGCAAGTTGCTGGAGGAGGTTCAGCACCAGTTGCGGATGATGTGGATGGAGGCGCGGGCATGAGCGATCGGCGTCCGGCGACCCTCCTGGACGGCCGGGCGCTGGCGGCGCGGATCGAAGCCACCCTCGCCGACGAGGTGCGGACGTTCACCGACATGTTCCGGCGACCGCCCCGGCTGGTGGTCGTGCTCGTCGGCGACATGGCGGCCAGCGCCTCCTACGTGAAGAGCAAGGCCGCGGCCGCTGCCCGGGTGGGGATCGATGCCGAGGTCGTGCGTGTGCCTGCAGCGACCGACACGCAGGCGTTGGTCGCACTCGTGCGATCGATTGCCCGGGACGAGCAGGGGCCCGCCGACGGAATTCTCGTGCAACTGCCGCTGCCCGCCCACGTCGACACCGTGGCGGTGCTCGACGCCGTGCCCCCCGATCGCGATGTCGATGGCTTTCACCCGGAGAATGCCGGGCTCCTCTCCCAGGGGCGGGCCCGGTTCATTCCGTGCACGGCCGCGGGCGTGCAGCGGATGCTGCTCGATGCCGGCATCGAGACGGCCGGTCGGCATGCCGTGATCATCGGCCGCAGCGACATCGTGGGAAAGCCGCTCGCGCTCCTGCTGTCGGCCAAGGGGCCGGGCGGCGATGCGACGGTGACGATATGCCACAGCCGCTCGGCCGACATGCCGGCCATCACCCGGCAGGCCGACATCCTCGTGGCCGCTGTAGGACGGCCTGGCCTCGTGACTGCGGACATGGTCAAGCCCGGGGCGGCGGTGATCGACGTCGGCATCAACCGGATCGCCGCGTCCGACGGTACGAGCCGGCTGGTGGGGGATGTCGACTTCGATGCGGTCCGCGAGATCGCCGGCTGGATCACGCCCGTCCCCGGCGGCGTCGGCCCACTGACGGTGGCGATGCTGCTGGCGAATACCGCCCTCGCCGCGGAATTACGGTCGCGCGGCGGCTGAAAAACAGTGTTGTTCGTCACCCCGCCCGTCCCTATCCTCCCGGCTCCACCTGAGGATCGACGGGCTCATGCACTACTTTCTCCGTGCGCTTCGAGATGCGGCCAAGAGCTGGCCGCTGCTGCTGGCGGCATTCCTCTGCTCGGCCGGGGTGGCCGCCCTCTGGGGCGCCAATATCGCCGCCCTCTTTCCGATCATCGAGGTGACGCTCAACGGCGAATCGCTGCAGACCTGGAACGGGCGGCGGATCACCGAGACCGACGAAAAAATCGAAATCTCCCGGAAGGAAATCGGCACGCTGCAGGCCGCGCTCGGCGGGAATGATCTGCCCACCGACGAGGCGACGGCCACCCGCAGGCGGATCGACACGCTGGAGTTGGAAAGCACCCGCGAGCAGGCGGTGCTCTATTCGGCGAAGAAGCTCGATCCGTGGCTTCAGTATCTCCCCCGCGACGCCTTCCAGACCGTGCTGGTCGTCGTCGCCTTCGTGGTGGTGAGCACGTTCCTGAAGCACGTCTTCCTGATGACCAGCACGCTGCTGGTCAGTTGGGTCGCGATGAACATCAGCCGCAACCTCCGGCTCAAGGTCTTTGACAAGGTGCTGGAACTCGACCGGGCGCAGTTCATGAAGCACGGATCGGCTGGCTTCATGGCCCAGGTGACCCACACCACGGACATGCTCGCCAGCGGCATCTCCACCGTCTACGGCGGGGCGATTACCGAACCGCTCAAGATTGCCGCCTGCCTCGGCGGTGCCGTCTGCATCTCCTGGCAGCTGACCCTGGCCTGCCTGACGATGGCTCCGGTCGTGGGCTTTCTGATGGTCTGGCTGAACCGTCACATCCGGGGCATCTCCAGCAGCATCCTCTCCCAGTCGCAGGGCTTCCACCATGTGCTGCTCGAGGCTTTCAACAACGTGCTCACGGTGCAGGCCTACACGATGGAGGATTTCGAGCGGCAGCGGTTTCGCAACTGCACCGGCGACATGATGAAGGTGGGCATCCGGCACACCTTTTTCCACGCCCTCGCGAATCCGATCACGGAGATCCTCGGCATCGGCATGGTGGCGACATCGATCGCCGTCGGGGCCTGGCTCGTGATCAACCAGGAGACGCAGATCTTCGGCATCACGATGACCGAGCGGCCGATGACCGTTCCCGGGATCATGGTGTTCTTCGGCATGCTGATCGGGGCCAGCGATCCGGTGCGAAAGCTCTCCGGCGTGATCACCGGCGTGAATGTCGGCATCATCGGCGCCTCCGCGCTCTACCCGTTGCTCGACACCCCCTCGAAGCTCGCGGATCCGGCTCATCCCAAGCGACTTCCCTCGCCCCACCGGCAGATCCGCCTGGAGAACGTCTCGTTCAGTTACGACGGCATCGATACGGTGCTCAGGGACGTCAACCTTTCCATCCGCTTCGGCGAACGGGTGGCGATCGTGGGGCCCAACGGCGGCGGCAAGAGCACCCTCGTGAATCTCATCTGCCGCTACTACGACCCGACCGCCGGTCACGTGTTTCTCGACGATGTGCCGCTCACGGAGATCGCCCTGCAGGATCTGCGGCGGCGGATCGCGATGGTGACACAGCAGACCGAGCTCTTCAACGAGACGATCCTGCACAACATCCGCTACGGACGCTGGGACGCCACCGAGGAGGAGATCATCGCGGCAGCCAAACAGGCCCACGCCCATGAGTTCATCGCCGGGTTTCCCGATGGGTACCGAACGATGGTGGGGCCCAGCGGATTCCGACTCTCGGGTGGCCAGCGGCAGCGAATCTCGTTGGCCCGGGCGTTTCTCCGAAATGCCGAGATTCTCGTGCTCGACGAGGCCACCAGCCAGATCGATGTGGAGAGCGAGCGGCTCATCCACGAGGCCCTCGCCGAATACGTCCGCGACCGGACGGTGATCATGATCACGCACCGCGCGAGCACGCTGGCCCTGGCCGACTCGATCGTACAGGTCGAACACGGCGTGGTCACGAAGCGGCCCGCAAAGCAGTCGGCCGCCGCGTGACGGCGCCATGCAGGCTCAAGCCTGCGTGTTATGCCCGGAGCCGTTCAGCCCAGCGGGCAGCGTTGCGGGGCTCGTAGTGGACCAGCTCGAAACTGTCGCGGACGATCTGCCGCACCTGGCGGAGATCGACGCGGCCGCCGCGGGCGACCAGTTGCACGAGCAGGTTGCCGATCGCGGTCGCCTCGACCGGCCCCGCCACCACGGGGCGGTTGGTGGCGTCGGCGATCATCTGGCACAGCAGCCGGTTTTGGACGCCGCCTCCGACGACATGCACACGCCCCACGCGTCGGCCGAGTAATTCGTCAAGTTCTTCGAGCGTCCGGCGTACCGCAGCCGCCACGCTCTCCAGGGCCGTCCGCACAATCGCCGCCGTCGACTCCGGCACGGGCTCTCCGGTCGCCTTCGCCAACTCGCGAAGTGCCCTGGGCATATCGGCCGGGGCCACGAGCGACGGATGGTTGGGATCGACGAGTGTCTCCAAGGGGGGGGCCTCGGCGGCCAGCGCCGTCAGTTGATCCCACGTCCACTCCTTGCCCTCCCGCTGCCAGGCCGCGCGACACTGCTGCACGAGCCACAAGCCGCAGACATTCTTGAGCAGCCGTGTGGTGCCCCCCACGCCCCCTTCGTTGGTGAAGTTGTGGGCCAGGCACTCGGCGGTGACCAGCGGTCGGTCGAGCTCAGCCCCCACCAGGGCCCAAGTGCCGAGGCTGACGTAGCACCAGTCTGGCCGCGCGGCGGGCGGCTCGGATGCCGGCACCGCCGCCACGGCGCTGGCCGTATCGTGGGTGCCCGGCACGATCACCCGGACGCCGCTGAGCCCGGTTTCGGCCGCAATATCGGCGCGGAGATCGCCCAGATCGGTGCCGGGCTCGA
This sequence comes from Pirellulales bacterium, assembly GCA_044358475.1. GTDB lineage: Bacteria > Planctomycetota > Planctomycetia > Pirellulales > UBA1268 > CACORA01. The sequence goes on from JBIKNV010000083.1 coordinate 7,328, forward strand.
TGAGCGGGCCGAAGACGTGCAGCGGGAGGCCGAAGCGGTCGAGGAGCTTCTTCGACCAATCGCCCGTCTGTGGATCAAAACACTGCGTCGTGGAGGCATTGGTTCGTTCATTGGACCGTTGTCCGGAGAGGAGCCAATGAACAAGGTCGGGGATCATGAGCAGCCGATCGGCTGCCCGCAGCAAGGCCGGCTGCTTCTGCTTGAGAGCCAGCAGTTGATAGAGCGAGTTGATCTCCATGAACTGCAGGCCGGTGGCCGCGAAAATCTCGTCGCGGGGCACGATTGCCTCGGCGGCAGCCAGCATGCCGCGGGTCCGTGGGTCGCGGTAACAGACCGGATTGGCCAGCAAGGCGTCTTCGGTGGTCAGAAACGAGAAGTCGACCCCCCAGGTATCGACGCCGACCGTGGTCACAGCGCGGCCATGCCGTGCCCCGGCGGCCCGCAGGCCGCGGGTCACTTCGTGCCACAGCCGCGGCAGATCCCAGATGAGTTGTCCACCCAGCGAGACCGGAAAGTTTTCGAACCGGTGGATCTCCTCGAGTTCCAGGAGCCGCCCATCAAAGCCTCCCGAAACAACGCGGCCTCCGGAAGCCCCCAGATCGACCGCCAGTGCCACGCTCCGAGCCATGTTTCATTCCTTGGTGGGCCAAGCCCTGGTAGTTTCGCCGTGGATTCGCGTGCCCCGCGAAGAGTTGAGCATTGTTCATTTTTTCAGTGGACCGACGAGGGGCGCCTGCCGATACTGGAACGCATAGAGGGTATTGTTTATCGTTTTAGTAAACAAACTATGCAATCGACCGTCGAAAAGCATTCGCCTCCGCACGAGCCCTCCGCCGAATTTCGTGCCACGCTCGCCGAGGCCAGTCGGAGCCTGGAATCGGCCGAACCGCCCGAGATCATCCGCTGGGCCGTCGATCGCTTCGGCGACAAACTCACCATGGCGACCGCCTTCGGGCCCGAAGGCTGCCTGATCATTCACTGGCTGGCGGCCATCGCGCCCCGCACGTTCGTCTTCAACCTCGACACCGGCTACCAGTTTCCGGAGACGTTGCGACTTCGCGACCAGATCGCGAACCGCTATGGCGTCGAGGTGGCCTACGAGCAGCCGGCGACCACGGTTGACGAGTACGAACGACTCCACGGCGGCCCGCTCTATCGCACCGACCCCAATCGCTGCTGCGGCGACCGCAAGATCGCCGTCATCGAACGCGTCCTGCAACGCTTCGCTGCCTGGATGAGTGGCATCCGTCGAGATCAGAGCGCCGACCGTGCCACCGCGCCGATCGTCGGCTGGGACCGGAAGTTTGGCGTGGTGAAGGTCTCGCCCCTAGCCAACTGGACGAAGGCCAAGGTGTGGGACGCGATCGTCAAGGAACACGTTCCCTACAACACGCTCCACGATCAGGGCTACGTGAGCATCGGCTGCCAGCCGTGCACGCGGGCCATCGCCACCGACGAGGACGAGCGGGCGGGCCGCTGGAGCGGCACCGCCAAGACCGAATGTGGCCTCCACTCACGACACTGATGAAGCACTCCGCGAAAACGGAATACGCCGCCATCGCCGTCCTCGAATTGGCCCGTCGCTGGGGAACCGGTGAGCCGGTGCGGATTCGAGAGATCTCCGCCAACCACCGCGTCCCCGCGCGGTTTCTCGTCCAGATCCTCCTGCACCTCAAGACCGCCGG
>JBIKNV010000347.1:0-3680 GCA_044358475.1 Pirellulales bacterium
GCGGGCCGAGGCCAACGTGATCATCGAGCTCGGCGGCAAGCCAGCGCTCGAGCGGCTTCGTGAGATCTACACCGAACTCGGTCACGACGACCGCGTGCTGGTGCGCACGTCGCTTCACGTTGGCCGCGCGGCCAACGAATACCAGGAGTCGTTCCAGCAGGGCGACTTTCTCGTCCGCACGGTGGCGGGCGCCGATCCCGATTCGGGCGTGCTGGCCGTCGGCGATCTGGTACGGGTCGGGCAGACGGTGCAGTTTCATGTTCGTGATGCGGCCAGTGCCCATGACGACCTCGTGTCGCTGCTGACCCGCGAGAAGGAGCGGGGCTCGACCGCCGCCGGTGCGCTCGTCTTCACCTGCAACGGCCGCGGAAGTCGGCTCTTCAGTACGCCCCACCATGATGCCGCCTGCCTGCAGCAGGTTCTCGGACCGCTGCCAGCGACGGGATTTTTCGCGCAGGGAGAAATCGGCCCCATCGGCAGCCGCACGTTCATGCATGGCTTCACAGCGAGCATCGCACTCTTCGAGCCCACCTGCCCCCCTGCAACCCGGTCCCACACATAGCCGCAGGGCGCAAGCCCGCGGGATGACGCACGAACCGGCGCCGCTGCAGCCCCCGGGCTCGCGCCCGGGGCTGGGTGGTCTGCTGGAAGCGTTTCCCACACATAGCCGCAGGGCGCAAGCCCGCGGGATGACGCGTCAGCCGGCGTTGCCGCAGCCACAGGGCTTGCGCCCTGTGCTGGCTGGGGGCTGGCACCGCCCGCCTGGAGGGCGGGCTTACGATAGCGAACAGATGTTCGCCAAGAAACCCGAGGCCACGATGGCGAGGGTTTCGTGAACATAGCCGCAGGGCGCAAGCCCGCGGGATGACGCACGAACCGGCGCCGCTGCAGCCCCCGGGCTAGCGCCCGGGGCTTCCTGGTGCGGCCGCACGCACGCTGACCGGCCTTGACCCGCGTCAGACTCCCTGCGACTCTCCGCCAGCACAGGGTGGCGTCTGGAGTTCTCTGCATGCGCGCCGCCGCTCTCTCGCTGTGTTCCCTTTCATGCTGCCTGCTTTTTGGCAGCGTCGGCTGCGGCCATCATCGCAAAGACCAGTACGCCTATGCGCCCCCTTATGCGCCACCGGTCTACCCGCAGCCGGCCAGTTACCAGCAGCCAGTCGTGGCCGGAGCTCCTGGTGGCGCACCGCCTGTCGTAGCGGGTGTGCCGGCACCAGGCGCTACACTGGCCGGTGCACCCACGATGGCCGGAGAGCCCTGTGGCCCATCTGTCCAGCCTGCCGCGATGCAGGGCTCGCCCTGCCCGCCGGGGGAATACATCGTGCCCGGCAGCATGACGGGCGGAGAAATGCCCTGCACGCCTTGCCAGTAACCGCGGCCCCACGTCGCATCGACCGACTGACTATAGTGAGGGCGGTATGAGTGCGTGGCGAAGACGTGGAGAATCTGCATGGGCTTGCTGTCTCTGGAGCCTGTGCGGCAGGCCGAGCTGATGGATGATCCCGGCCTGCCGGAGACCGATCATCTCCGCGCGCTCGAGGCGTTGGCGACGATCAACGCGGTATCGCGGACCGCAACCCAGATCGCGGCGGCGGTGTCGGCGATCGTGCCGCATGAGACAACGGGCCCGCTCCATGTCGTCGATCTCGCCTGCGGTGGCGGCGACGTGACGCTTGCCTGCGGCCTCCGCCTGGCCCGGTCCCTCAGTGGCCGTGAGATCGTCATGACAGGTGTCGACTTCAGCCGCCGCGGCCTCGACCGGGCTGCCGCCCGCATCTCAGCCGCCCGTGCGTCAGTGGCCGGCCTGCCGCTGCGATTCACATGTGCGGCCCGAGATATCGTTGCCAGCGGATGCATGCCGTGCGACATCGCGATCAGTTCGCTTTTCTTCCACCACCTTGACGACCAGCCGGCCATTCGGGTGCTGCAGTCGATGGCTGCGTCCTGCCGGGTGGGATTCGTGGTCTCCGATCTTATCCGTAGCCGACTTGGCCTGGTCCTGGCCGTACTGGGCACGAGCGTGCTCTCGCGGTCACGGGTGGCCCGCATCGACGGCCCGCTCTCGGTGCGAGCGGCCCGCACCCCCGACGAATACCGGCGACTGCTCGATGAAGCCGGGCTGGTCTCGGCGATGATTCGCCGCACGTGGCCCGAGCGGGTGCTGATCACATGGCGTCGGGAGGCAGCGACATGATCGCGGAGTCCTTGGGCACCGGTCTTCCTGCCACCGTGCGGCCTGAGGAGGCTGCCGATGGTGTGTGGAACGCGATCGTGATCGGCGGCGGCCCAGCCGGTGCTGCTGCGGCGATTCGCTTGGCTCGCGATGGCCGCCGTATCCTGCTCGTCGATCGGCATGGCATGCCACGACCGAAGGTCTGTGGCTGCTGTCTTTCATCGACGGCGCTGGCCGAACTCCGCAGGCTGGGATTTGCCCCTGATGAATACGGCCGGCTCTTGGGGGCACACCCGCTCGAGCGGGTGCGGGTGGTCGCCGCCGCGCGGTCCGTCACGCTCCCCATGCCACCGGGTGGCACCCTCTCCCGCGAGGCGCTCGACACGCGACTCGCGCAGGCGGCCATCGACGCCGGCGCGGCATGGCTGCCGTGGACCGATGTCACGGCCGTCACGGACGATTCAGCATCATCCCAGCGATTGGTGACCGTTACCTGTCGCCCACAGGCTGGTGAGCAGGCCAGCGCAACGCTTTCGCTGCGGGCTGAAGCCGCCGTCATTGCCACAGGACTCGCCGATCATGTGCGGGTGCCCGGCGGTGGCCCGCGCGTGATTCAGCCACACAGCCGCATCGGCGTGGGTGCAACACTCCCGGCGGGCGCGATCGACACGCCTATCGGAGAGCTCATGATGGCCGTCGCCCGCGTTGGCTATTGCGGGATCGTGCAACTCGAGGACGGACGCATCGACGTCGCTGCCGCGATCGATCGGCAGATGATCACAGCCGCGGGAGGCATCGCGGCCGCGGTGGTTGAGATTCTCCGCGCAGCTGCCGGTCACGCAGACTGGGCGACTCCGGCCTGTCGCGGCCTTGCACGCGCACCATTTCAGGCTACGCCCCCGCTCACACGGTCGGCCGGGCCGGTGGCGGGCTCAAGCGGCCGAATCCTGCGGGTCGGCGACGCCGCCGGCTATGTCGAGCCATTCACGGGGGAGGGGATGGGCTGGGCACTCGCCGGCGGCCGCCTCGCTGCCGACGCCCTGCTCACGAGCCCGTCACCGGCGGCTGCCTACGGCCAGGCCTACGCCGCATTCGCACGCCAGCACCATGGCCGCTGCCGACGCATTGCCGCCGTGCTCCGTCATCCATTTCTCGTCGGCTCCGCGATCCGCGTCGCCGCCGCGGCCCCGTGGATCGCCGCACCCCTCGTGCCAATGCTCGTGGGGAGTGCGAGCAGCCCGGGAGTGTCTGCCCAATGAGCCTTTCAATTCTTGGTGTCGGCACCGCCACACCGCCGCGGCAGATCGCCCAAAGCGACGCCGCCACCCTGGCGATTGACTTCGCCAACGCCGAGGCCGATCGCGAGCGGACGTTGGCCGGCATTGATGCGTTGCTTCATGCGCACGGCCTTGATCGCAGCGACGTGCGATCGTGGGCCGTGCACGGCAATGGCGTTTGGGCCTGGACTCACCGCCGAACTCGCGCTGCTGACACGGGATATCCGCTC
>JBIKNV010000422.1:0-3127 GCA_044358475.1 Pirellulales bacterium
CACTCGGGCGGCATCCGTGTCGACCATGCGCTCGGTCTGTTCCGGCTGTGGTGGATCCCGCGAGACACGCCCGCGGCCCAAGGCACGTTCGTGCGGTATGACCATGAGGCGCTCGTCGGCATCCTGGCGCTCGAGGCCCAGCGGGCCGGAGCGTTCGTGGTGGGTGAGGATCTCGGCACGTTCGACGGTTGGTCGCGAACCTACCTCGATGACCGTGGCATCGCGGGCACGTCGGTGCTCTGGTTCGAGGGTGAGCACGGCAGCCCGCTGCCACCGGAGCGGTGGCGGGAAAACTGTCTCGCCACGGTGACGGTTCATGACCTGCCGCCCACGGCGGGCTACATCGGCGGCGAGCATGTTCGCCTGCGACAGGAGCTCGGTCTCCTCACGACCGACGTCGACCAGGAGTGGGAGAATCACTGGCGGTGGCTCGTGGCCTGGGAAAACCTGCTGCGTGACCGTGGGCTGCTCGATCCGTCGGTAGGCCGGGCCACCGACTTTCGGCAGGAGGTCGTCGAGGCACTCTATCAACTGATCGCCCAGAGCCCGTGTCGACTCCTGGCGGTCGCCGTGCCCGATCTGGTGGGCGACACGCGGGCGCAGAACCAGCCGGGCACGTTTCGCGAGTATCCCAACTGGCAGATCCCGACCTGCCGGGCCGACGGCACACCGCTGTTGATCGAGGATCTCCGTGATGACGCAGTGGTCGCGGAGCGATGCCGCCGGATGGTCGACGCGATCCGCGGTTGACTCCGCTCAGCCGGCGTCATCGGCGAAGATCGCATCGACCGCGGCGATGTGGCGGGCCTTTTCCGCCGCGGGAAGAAAGCTCGCGAGAAAACTGTTGCGCAGGAGCGTGTGGGCGTCGGCCTTCGTGAGCGGTAGGGCCGCCAGGCAGGCACGGAAGTTCGTGTTCACAGAGCCACCAAAGTAGGCCGGGTCGTCAGAGTTGACGGTGGCCCGCACCCCGGCGGCCAGCATCCGGGGCAGGGGATGCTGGGCCAGGGTATCCACCACCCGCAGCCGCACATTGGAGAGCGGGCAGACGGTGAGTGGAATCTGCTCCCGCACCAGCCGCGCCACCAGCGACTCATCTTCTAGGCACCGCACACCGTGGTCGATCCGCTCCACACCGAGCGCATCGAGCGCCCCGGCAATCGACGCCGGCGGCCCTTCCTCGCCCGCGTGGGCCACCGCGTGCAGCCCGAGGTTGCGGCAGCGGGCAAACACGCTACGAAATTTCTCCGGCGGATTGCCACGCTCGCCCGAATCGAGGCCGATCCCGATGAATCGATCGAGCCACGGCTCGGCCTGCTCGAGCGTCTCGAAGGCCTCCCGCTCGGTGAGGTGGCGCAGGAAGCACATGATCAACGCGGCCGACATCCCCAGTTCCTCGCGCGCTCGATCAATCGCCCGAGACAGGCCGCGGATCACCGTCTCAAACGAGACGCCGCGGGACGTGTGCGTCTGCGGATCGAAGAAGATTTCGGCACGCACCACGTTGTCGGCCTTCGCCCGTTTGAGATAGGCCCAGGCCAGATCATAAAAATCCTCCTCGGTGCGGAGGACGGCCGCCGCCGCGTAGTAGATGTCGAGGAAGCTCTGCAGGTCGGTGAACGCGTAGGCCTCCCGCATGGCCTCCGGCGATTCATAGGGCACAGCGATCCCGTTGCGACGGCCGATCACGAAGGCGAGCTCCGGCTCGAGCGTACCTTCGATGTGGACGTGGAGCTCCGCCTTGGGCGCGGCCGCGACGAGATCGGCAAGACGGGAAGGCATCGGCGTTTCCCTGCAGTCGCTCAGTCACCGGTGCCGCGTTCGACGGGGGTGCCGTCGGGGTTGATGGCGACGTCGTAGATTCGCAGGTTGTCGAGCCACGTGTGCATCTCGTCGGTCTTAAAGAGCTTGGGCACCACCTTGCCTGTCTCGAGGTGGGCGAAAAATAACTCCGCCTCGCCGTGGTGTCGGCCGCCGACGTGCGTCGTCACCTTCACGAGCGCCCCGCCGGCCATCGTCTGCGTGAGCTCAGCCCGATATTCGATCGTGTCGCCGGGCACCACGTCGAAGTTGAAATCGGCGGCCGATACCTTCGCCAGCACCACCTGCTTTTTGTAGTTGATCGCATCGGCCGCGAGAATTCCGCCCGTCTGTGCCATCCCCTCGATGATGAGCGTGGTCGGCATGATTGCCACACCGGGAAAATGATCGTGGAGGTGTTCCTCCGCGAGCGTGACGCTTTTCACGGCAGTCGCCTTCTGGCCGCGCACAAACTCCGTGAAGCGATCGATCCAAAACCAGCGCATCGGCAAGACGTCTCCAGGGTCAACGACCGGCATAGATGGCATCAAACTCTTTGAGATGCCGGCACATGTATTGTGCCGCAATCCGCTGCGCACTTTCCAGCAGCCGCTCCCGCGCCGATTCCGGCTCGAGCACCTCGACATGCTCCCCGAGGGCCAAAAGCTGCGGAATCATCTCGTCGTCCCAGGCCCGTTCGATCGTGAGAAGCAGGCTCCCGTCGGCTTCCAGACGGGCCTGCTGCCCGGGGTGAAACGGTCTCTCCTGTGCCCAGGTCGCCCGCGCGGGAGCGATCCGCAGCCGATACCGCTGCGGCGGATCGGCCGAACGGAAGATCGTGATGCTGTCGGCTAGGAGCGATTCGACCGTTTCGCCCCGTGGCGTGAACGACTTCGACGTGGGCTTCGCGCCGGCCACGCGGTCGAGCTTGAAGAACCGCACCGGATCCTCGGGACCGCGGTCGGCCCGCGTCGCGGCGATATAGAGACTGCCGTCGTAGAGCACGAGCGCCTCGGGCCGGATCGTGTAGGCCTTCGCGTTGCCGGTCGCGAGGTTCGTGTAGCGAATGGCAAGCTCGAGCTGGTTGCGGATCGCCCGGTTCACCGCGTTGAGCGTAAGCGCGGCATACTTTACCCGCGTTGGCTTGGGATGGACGACGAGGCCGTCCTTGTGCTTGTCGACGTAGTCCATGAGTTCGGGCGTCACCAGCTTCTCGAGCCGGGCCATCAGCTGGGCGATGCCCCGCCAGTAGAACGTACCTGCCAACGGGGCGAGGAAGTCGCGGGCCACGGCGAGCGAGAAGAGTTCCGGGAGCGAGATGGCGGGGCCA
>JBIKNV010000002.1:0-27671 GCA_044358475.1 Pirellulales bacterium
CCCCACACTCAGCCGCCAGGCGCCAGCCGGCGGGCCAATACGCCGACAATTCCACCGGCAGCGCCAGGGGCCATCTACCGTGGCAGCCGCGCGGCCTCGATCGCCGCGTCGAGCCGATCGGGATCGCGGCCGCGGATGTGATCGAGAAGCCGGGCTGCTTCCGGCAGTGGGCAGGCGGTCAGATAGCCCGCCACGGCCCGCCGCACAAGCGGGTCATCATCACCCAACGACTCCCACAGCGCGGCCACGGTATCGGCATCGCCCCACGCCTGCTGCCGGGCCAGATCGATCACGGCATCGGCGGCGACGGCTGGTGCCGCCACCAGGCAGGCCGTCGCCGCGCTGATCCGCTCCCGGGGAATCTCGGCCCCCAGGAATTCCCAGGCAAAGCGGAGCGCACTGAGCAGATGCCGCTGATCGACGGGACGAGCGGCAGGCCCGGTGAGGCCGAGCCCTTCCAGATAGTCGAGCCCCGCCGCGCCTTCCGCCACGAGCACGCCCCCCATCAGGCCGTCGAAGCCGGAACGAAAGTCGTCGGCCGACATTTCGATCGCCTCGTGAAGGGTCCTGAGGGCTACCGAGCGAAGCGCGGCGTCATGTGTGTGCGTCGCCACCAAACCCAACAACAAGCCGTAGAGGCCCCGCCGCCGCTGGTCGATCCCCGGCTCGGCAACCCACGCCATGAGCTTCGCCGCATCGAAGGCCGCGGCAGCAGCCCGCACCGCGGCAAACGGCGCCAGCCCAAACTCGGTAAACGCATCCTCAGCGATCGCCGGGTCGGGATGTTCAAGCCGTCGGGCAAACCAGGCCAGCCGCTCAGCCGGCTGGCCGTCCCACGCCGGCGCCGCCACCACGTAGCCCAAGACTGCCTCATCGGCCACGACCGCCGTCCATCGCAACGGCTCATCCGCAATCCCTTCGCCGAAAAGCACACCCGTACCTTCCGCCGACGTCCCCACGCGAGCCGTCACAACCCTGCCGACGAGGTCGGACCTGCCGCGGATGACCTGGTCGATCCGCCAGGGCTGCTGCACGAGGCCGCCTTCATCAGCCGCGACACCCCCTGCCGCCTCGGCAACGGCCACCGCCACCGCCTCGTCCCGCCGCTGCGCGAGCGGGCGGCCGACGACATTGCAAAACGGACAGGCCGACACAAGCGTCGCCCACAGGCAGGAGCCCATCGTCAACAGTATTCGCCAGCAGCGCATGCCTCAAGCATACGCCGTCGCGTCGCGGACCCGCTCCCTCTGCATCCGCTGCCGCCAATAGGGCGTGGTGCACAGAAGCAACTTTCCCGTTCCTTCGTAGACGTAGGCCCGCCGCTGCCCTGACAGCCAGAAGCTCACCAGTGAGCGGGCGGGGCGACGGATCGAAAGCCGTAACCCCGCGGTGCGGGCCACGACAAACGGCCCGTCGGCCACGAGACGGTCGTTGACCAGGTTCACTTCCTGCACCGGCCCATCCACCGCCAGCACCACCTGTCCTTCCCCCTGCAGCGCGGTCTTGTACCACAGCAGCCCCTGGTCAGCCAACCAGGCAGACCAGACCGGCTCCCGGTGAATCCCGATCGACACCTCGCCATCACTGGCCCAAAAGCACTTCGTGTCGAGGATCCATCGCTCGTCGGGCGTCACGTCCATGATGTGGTAGCCGCCGAGCGTGGAATCCAGATGGACGCTGCCGGTGCCCTGGTATCGCGGCCGCAGCATCGACTCGTCAGAGAAGAGCGACACCCACCACGCTTTGAGCGACGGCAACGGCACGTCCATCGTGACCGCCCCGGTCAGGTGGTTGAGCGCGCCCCGCTCCGTCCGCACGTCGTCGTCCTCGAGATCGACCCGCACCCACCGCATGCCCTCGGCCTGCTCGATCTCAAACGTCGCCATCGATGTCTACCTCCGCGCCCCGAACGACGCCATCCTGGGTCCAGTCGCAGCTCCAGCCGGGGAAGGCGATCTGTGGATAGGGATCGGGGTCGATCGGCCCGCGAGACTGGTGCACGATGTCGAACTGCCGATCGGGGCGAATTCGGCCGAGCCGGAAATACTTCGTCGTGTGCTGTGTCTTCGGATCGAGCCGCACTCTGCCTCCCGGCCCAGCAAACTCGAGGCCGTCCCGAAACGCCTGGCGAACCGCCTCGGTCTCGAAGGTGCCCGCCTTCTCCACAGCCTGCTTCCAGAGGTGAACCAGGCACCAGGCTGGCTCCAGCGGATCACCCGTCACGCGGTCGTAACCAAACTCTGCTTGGAAGCCCTTCACCCACTGCCGATTGGCGTCGGTGTCGAGGCTTTGGAAATAACAGGAGGCGGCATAGTGGCCCACGACCTGCTCCGGCAGCAGGCTCCGCAATTCGTCCTCGGCAATGCTGGTGGAGATCACCGGAAGCCAGGCGGGCTCGATCCCCGCCTCGGCCAGGGCCGCAAAGAGGCCGACGTTGGAGTCACCGTTGACCGTATTGATGACACAGTCGGCAGGGGCCTCGCGAATCTTCTTGACGACCGCCGAGAAGTCGCGGTCTCCCAGCGGCACATACTCCTCCCCCGCCGGCTCGAGTCCCTTTGCCTTGAGATATTTCTTGGTGATGAAGTTGGCCGTCCGAGGAAAGACGTAGTCTGAGCCGACCAGAAAGATCCGCTTCTTTTCTCCTCCGGCGGCGCCGGTCAGCCAGTCGAGCAGCGGCAGGATCTGTTGGTTGGGCGTCATGCCGCCATACACGCAGTAGGGTGACGACTCGTTGCCCTCGTACTGCACCGCATAGAGCAGCAGCCGCTTGTATTCCTCGAAGAGCGGTAGCACGCTCTTGCGGGCTGAGCTGGTCCAGCAGCCAAACACCGCCACGGCTCCCTGGTCGAGCATCTGCCGGGCCTTCACCAGCCGCAGTTCGTCCCGCGACCGCGGGTTGGGGGCGGTCATCTCCACCTGGCGACCGAGGATGCCGCCGGCCGCATTGATCCGCTCAAAGGCATGCATCTCGATGTCGCGGAGTGATCGACCGCCGACCGCCGTGGTGCCGGTCTGCGAGTGCAGCAGACCAACGGACACCGTCTGCTGACGCGGGGGGATGCCGGTCGAGCAGCCGACAAACAGGGCGGGGGCAAGCAGGCGGGCGGCCGCCAACGTCGCCGCGCCCCCCTGCCGCAGGGCTGCGCGGCGGCTGAGCGGCTGGGCGTTCATGCCGGGAGGGATGTCATCTCGATCCATCATCGGTTCCTGACCAGAGTCGTCGTCAGCCCTCGTTCATTCGCTCGTAGAGCATTTCGAAGGGTTCCGCCGAGACGCTGACGTCGCCCCGGAACGGCTGGTTCATGTCGAAGATCAGGTGCATCATCATGCCCAGGTAGGCGGCGAGGATGCCGCCGAGGATGAGCTGCGTGACGAACCGCATGTCGAACAGCCAGCAGATGGCGATATTGAAAACGGCACCCAGAATCATCACGTACCACATCGAGGCCGGCAGGGCGGAGGTCACGGAGAAGAGCCGCATCCGCCGGCACTCGAGGAAGTTGTTGAACTGCCGAAGCGCCTCGGCATGCACGATCTCCTCGGCCGGCGTGCTGGGCTGAAACTCGAGGAGCTGGTCATGAACCGCCTCGGCGCGGATCGTACCTTCCTTCGGCACGATACCCTTCTGCTGCAACGGCCAGCCATACTTGATCAGGTAGCGGGTGTAATCGCGGAGCAGCCAGCGGAGGTTTTGGCCGTAGGGATCGGGATAGCGGGAGACGTCTTCGTAGAGGGCCGAGAGTGCGGCCGCTTCCCGAGTGACGTTCTCATTGGCGTCCGCGACGTTTTGATAGGCCGTGACGGCGATCAGGCCAAGCAGCAGGCCGTAGAACACACAGAAGCAGGAAAGCACGTAGCCGACGATGTCGTTGCAACTGGCGGTGTGCTTGACCAACTGCCGGAGAATGGGCCGGATGAGAATGGCCCCCACCCAATAGAAGCCAACGAATGCGGCGATGAACAAAACCGACAGCCGTGCCGGCGGAATGTCGTAGAGCCAATACCAAAATTCAGGGCGAAACATGGGGGGATCGTACACGCGGGACAGGGCCGTGTGCAGCGGCCAACGGGAATCGGCCGTGGGGCCCGCCAGCCCGATCCCTGAGAGCCGGGAATTACCGCACGTCTTCGCCTTCCATGGCGTAGATCGCCAGATGGTTGCCGTCCGGGCCGCGGAGTTCCTGCAGGCGGAACGTGCCCTGCACGGCCACCGGCCGAATCGAGAAGTCGGCCGACTTCCCCCGCTCCATTCGCACCACGATGCAGTCGTAGAGGGCGGCTCCCGGCCCGAAGCAGCATTCCATGTTGTCGCGGACGAGCACGAACTGCGTCAGCCCCGTCTGCTGGAAACTCGGCAGGATGTAGCCGCGGATCCGCACCCGTGTCTCTTCCAGGGCGGTCACCCGCTTGGGGAGCAGGTCGGACGTGAACGGAGCGCCCTTCTCCATCTCAAACTTGATGTCGTCAAACGTGATCTCGCGAGGCGCTCCCGTCCGTGCCGGAGCGGCCGGGCGAGCGGGCACCACATCGACCGCCCCCTGGGCAGCCCCCGGTTCCACCGCCGGCGGAGAAGTCTTCGTATCGCCGCATCCAGCAAGGGCAAGCACGAGCGGCCACAGGCATTTCACGTCATGATTCATCGGAGCCATGGTAGCGAATCCTGCTTCAGGCGCCGCGTAAACGACCGCACGGGCTGGAGGCCCGTGATTCAGCGCGACGCGAGGCCAGGAGGGCGAGCGCCGCGTGAAACTAGCGTACGTTCGCGTCTTCGAGATGGTACAGGACACCGCCCTCGAGGACGGCGGTACCGGTCGGCCTCACCACGAACCGGCCGGCAATCTTTCGCATCCGTGACGAAAAGCCGATGCCCTTGGCGTCTGACAGTGTCACAAGCACACGGTCGGTGATCTTCGGATTGCCGCCGAAGCAGCAGTCGCCTTGATCACGCACCAGCAGAAACTGCGTGATGCCCTGCTGCTGCTTGCCAGGATACATATAGCCTTTGAGGAGCACGTTGCGGCCGCTCATTTCCATCGCTGAGTCAGGCACGGCGGTGGCAGGATCTCCGGGGAGCGGCTGGAGCATCGCATAGTTGAGCCGCTCGAATCCCGGCGGCAGTTCCGTCGCGTAGACGAATGTCTGGTAGCCGAGCCCTCCGACGAAGGCCATGGCCGACACGGCGATGGCCGCCAAAGAGAAGCCACGGCCCGTCACTTCGGCCGGCCGCAGGGCGATATCCCGCAGTGCCACGCCGCCCAGCACGAGGCCAAAGAGCGGGACGACCGCCAGCCACCAGTCAAGGAAGGCCAGCGGCGAGAGCAGGGCCAACGCCGCCGCCGCCACTGTCACACCGCTCACAGCGCGGTAGGAGTCGTCCGCCACCGTGTCGTGCACGAGGAGTTCGGCAGGAGCGGGTGAGTCAAAAAGACCTGTGGCCATGGATCGCTCGAACACGTCGGCAGGAATATTAGTGAGCGGCCGAACCCGACCGCAGCATCCGTCTGGACATCATACCCACGAGCACAATAACCACGACCCAGATGAGCCACATGAGCCCCGAACCACCGCGGTGAGAAGCGGTTTTTTCGGAGGCAGCCGGCTCTGTCCGCGACGCCGGTGCAGCACTCGCCAGATCCTCGTCGGCAAGGACGGGGGCGACACGTTTTGCCAGTTCGAGATCGGCCTCGGTCGCGGGCACGGTGAGGCCGTCGGGCCCAGCTCCGGGATCTCCCGGATCTGCCGGGTCACCGGCGGCAGACGTTCCGGCCGGGGTCGCTGCGGTGATGGCGCCGGCCAGCCCGGCCATGGTCGCCGCGCGGCGGACCGCGTCCGGGTCGATCTTCTCGAGTTTCACCAGCGCTGCGGCTGCCTCCGGCAGGGGGCAGGCCCGCATGTAGTTCACGATCGGCTCGCGCACGAATATGTTGTCGGCCGTCGCGGTCTCGAACAGTTCGGTGAGCCGGTCGACGACCGACCAATCCTGCCACCGTGCCAGGTCGGCGATCACGAGGTCGGCAAGCTTTGGCTCGGCGAGCAGGAGTCGCAACGAGGCGAGCACGCGATCGCGGGAGACGATCTCGGATTCCTCGCCCAGAAACCGCAATGCCATCACGGCGGCGTAGGTCTCGGTGAAGGGCACGTCACGGTCGCCTCGGTCGAGAAACAGACGATCGACAAGGTCGAGCCCCTCTGTCCCGGTCAGGGTGACATGGCAGGCGATGAGAGCGTCGAGGCCACTTCGCACTTCGGCCTCCGACTCGGCAAGATCCTCGCCCACCAGAATTCTTTCGATCTCCTTGGCGTCGGCCTTCGTGCCGCACACACCGAGCATCGTCGCGTAGAGGCGTCGCCGATTGGTCTGCACCTTCGGGTCGGTGATCCATGCCAGCAACTGGGTGGCATCCATCCGATTCTCGAGCCCCTTCACATCCTCATAGGGAGCGACGGCAAACTCGTCATAGGCATCACGGGCGAGGGCGTCGTCTTCGTCTTCGAGGTACTGCTGGAAGAAGGCGAGTCGATCCGGGCCTTTCTCCGGCAGATCGGCGAGTTTGCGAATGTATTCAACCGCCCGTTCGCTCACCGGCACCGGACTCGACCAGACGAGCTTCGGCGGCTCGATGGCCATGAGGAGGTAAAGCGACCCGACCGGCTTCTCTTCGAGCAGGATCGTCTCGATTGGCGTGGCGTCTGCTCCCGTGTGGCTGCCGGCATCGACCAGCTCGCCCCCCTTGAGCACTTCGACCACCGCAAACTTCCCCTTGGGCAGCGGCCCTTCCGCGATCGGCGACAAAGCGGCGGCGGGTGGGGGCTCAACGAGCCTGGCGATCACGGCCGCCTCGCTCTGTGCAATCTCCTGCGCGAAGGTCAGCGACACCGCGTCGCAAAACGGGCACGCCTGCGTCACGGCGGGCACAAGAGCCACACTCAAAACAACCAAAAGGCGAACAAGCAAAAATTGCAGGGAGTTCCTCATGCACATCAGTCTATCCGCTCCACGCCCAGCGAGGCGAGAACGCTGAAGTCGGTTCCGCAGCAAGCCTATCCCTGCCAGCCGCAGGGCGCAAGCATTTCCCAGCCAGCCGCAGGGCGCAAGCATTTCCCAGCCAGCCGCAGGGCGCAAGCATTTCCCAGCCAGCCGCAGGGCGCAAGCCCGCGGGATGAAGCACCAGCCAACGCCGCTGCTAGCCCCCGGGCTTCCGCCCCGGGCTGGGTGGAGCGCATTCCCGCGTCACCCTGCACTGCCCGCCTGGAGGGCGGGCTTCCGAGAGCGACCGGATGGTCGCCAAGAAACCCGAGGCCACGATGGCGAGGGTTTCGTGCAGCCAGCCGCAGGGCGCAAGCCCGCGGGATGAAGCACCAGCCAACACTGCCGCAATCCCCGGGCTTCCGCCCCGGGGCTGGGTGGGGTGCACTAGCACGCCACCCTGCGTCGCCCAGATCGGCTCAACCGCCTTGCAGCCACTTCGCAACGTCGGTGCGGTAGGCAGCGATGGCGGGAATCAACGCGGCTGCGATCGCCAGCACGACAAGAAACGGCACGAGCAGTGCCTCGGCCCACGAGCCTGAGAAGATGCTCGCCGACACGCCGGCGTTGGTCGTGATCCAGGGCCCGATCGCCGCCACGATCCCATGACCGAGCGCCCAGCCGGCCAGGCCGCCGAAGCCCGCCAGCAGGATGGCCTCGAAAAGCACCGTCGCCAGCACATGGGCCCGCCGCGCCCCCAGGGCCCGCATCACGGCCACATCGCGACTCCGCTCGAGCGACGACCCCACCATGCTCACGAGGATCCCGATCGCCGAGACGATCACCACGAGCGTGGTGACCAGCAGGAGCAACAGTTCCAAGGGCTTCACGAAGAGATCGAGCAGCTGGCGGATTTCCGCGATCGGCAACGCCGCCTGAGCCTCGCGGCCCTCGTTGATCGTCGTCCGCAGCCCCATGCTCGTGAGCTCCGGCGGCAGGCCCGGCAGCGACGCCGTCTCCAGGAGGATCGCCGTCACTTCTCGCTGGGCGTAGGGCAACGGCTGCGGCTGGCCTTCCACCCGCGGCGGGCTTACCGGCGTGCTTTCAGCACTCTCCCCGTCGCTCTCGCCAGCGACCGCTCCATCCGGCAGCGGCTTCGCATGCCCCTCCTGTAAATAAAAACCTTCCATGTTGACGAACACGCCGCGATCGATCGGTGTGTCGGTGCGGGCGAGGATGCCACGGACATAAAAGGGATCGTGCACCGCACCATCATCGGCCCCGTGGGTGGGGGCAAACGGGTCGCCCACCTTCAGCCCCAGCGTGCTGGCCACCGACGCGCCGATGACGCCGCCAAAGAAGTCGTCGTCGGTGAAGTTGGCCCCGGCGGCAAACCTGTAGGGCTCGCCATTGCCCCGCTTGAGCCGGCCAAAAAAACTAGCATTCGTGCCAACCACGCGGTGGCTGCGGTAGTAGTCGCCCATGCAGATCGGCACGGCGGTGGCGGTGCTGGCGGCGAATCGGCCGTCCTCGCCGTCCACCCGCTCGGCGGCCGGCAGAAACTCCTGGTAGAAACTCCAGGAGATGTTTTCGATCGGTCTGCTAATGAAGTAGACGCTGTTCAAGACCAGCTGCAGCGGGCTCCCCTTTGCTCCCACGATCATGTTGTAGCCAAGGCCGGAGCCCGAATCGAAGGCCTGCTTGACGATTCCGCCAGTGACAAGCGTGGCCACCACGAGGGCCACGCCGAGGGCGAGCGAGAGGGCCGTCAGGCCGCTGGTGAGCGCCCGCTGCCGGATGTTCCGCCAGGCGATGCCGAGGAGCGTCATGCGGAAGCCCCCGCCCGCGCCGCCCGGTTGAAGTCCTCGAGCCGCAGCCGCCGCGGAAACTGGCCGGCCACCTCGGGGGCATGCGTGACCACGAGGAGCGCCACGTTGTGCTCGGAGCAGGTCTTCTTGAGGAGGTCGATCACCTGCTGCTGATGGGCCGGGTCGATGCTGGCGGTCGGCTCGTCGGCGAGGATCACCCGCGGCCGGTTGGCGAGCGCCCGGGCCACCGCCACCCGCTGCTGCTGGCCGATCGAGAGTTCGGCTGGCTTGTGGTGCAGTCGATCGGCGAGCCCCACGGCCGTGAGGAGGTCGGTGGCCCGCGACCGGTCGGCCTTGCCGGAGCCAAACGACATCGCCACCAGCACGTTTTCGAGGGCCGTGAATCCCGGCAGCAGGTTGAACTGCTGAAACACGAGGCCGAGCTTATCGGCCCGCACTCGGTCGCGGCGGGCCTCGGGGAGCCGCACCAGATCGACACCGTCGATCACGACGCGGCCGGCATCGGGCCGCATGATCCCGGAGATCACGTGCAGCAGCGTCGACTTGCCCGAGCCGCTTTGCCCCTCGAGGGCGCACTGCTCGCCGGCAGCCATTGCAAACGACTCGATGTCGAGGACGGGCACCGCCTCGCCGCCTGGGAGGGCGAATCGCTTCCGCACATGTTCGAGTTGGATGACGGGTGCGGCCATGCTGCCTCGACGAAGGAGTCCCCGTAAAGATAAACCAAATCGCGGGATTCGGTGGGCCGATTGAGCGGCCCGCGCGTCAGGATGTATATTCCGTCGCACTCCGGGGGCCGGCTGCCCGCTGCGTCGCGGCGCCGTCCGGCTCCCGCCCGTCCCGCCCCAGGAGTTTCGCCGTGTCCATTCGCGTCGGCATCAACGGTTTCGGTCGCATCGGCCGCCTCACCTTCCGCGCCATCTACGAGAAGTACGGGCTCAACGGGGATGTGCAGGTTGTGGCCTTGAACGACCTCACCGACGCGAAGACCAATGCCCACCTGCTCGAGTTCGACTCGAACTACGGACCCTTCAAGGGGCAGGTGAGCTACGACGGCAACGACATCGTGGTCGACGGCAAGAAGATCAAGGTCTTCGCCGAGCGGGATCCGGGGACGATTCCGTGGGGCACGGAAGACGTGCAGATCGTCGTCGAGAGCACCGGCTTCTTCACCGACGCCACCAAGGCCGTCGCCCATAAGCGGGACAGCGTCAAGAAGGTGGTGATCTCGGCCCCGGCCAAGAACGAGGACCTCACGATCGTACTGGGCGTCAACGACACGATGTACGACGCCAAGAAGCACCATGTCATCTCCAACGCCTCCTGCACGACCAACGGCCTGGCGCCGGTGGCGAAGGTGCTCCACGAGGCCTACGGCATCGACCGCGGCCTGCTGACGACCGTCCATGCCTACACCAACTCGCAGAAGACGGTCGACACGGCGGCCAAGGATCTCCGCGACGCCCGCGCCGCCGCGCTCAACATCGTGCCGTCGAGCACCGGTGCCGCGAAGGCGGTGGGGCTGGTGATTCCCGAGCTCCAGGGGAAGTTCACCGGCATGGCCTTCCGCGTGCCGACTCCGACGGTGAGCGTGGTCGACTTCACGGCCCTGCTCAACAAAGATGCCACCCCGGCCGACATCAACGCCGTGATGAAGAAGGCGGCCGCGGGCCCGCTCAAGGGAATTCTCCGCTACACGGACAAGGAGCTGGTGTCGACCGACCTGAAGGGCGATCCGCACAGTTCGATCTTCTCGGCGGTCGATACGATTGGTCTGGGCAACTTCGTGAAGGTGGTCAGCTGGTACGACAACGAGTGGGGCTACTCCAACCGCGTCGCCGACTTGCTCAACTTCCTTGAAGACCGCGGGCTGTGACGTTCTGCCGGGAGGCCACCGGGCTCGCGCCCGGTGCTTCCTGTGTGGGCAACAGCAAGCCGCAGGGCGCAAGCCCGCGGGATGACCCGCCAACCGGTGCCGCTGCAGGCCACCGGGCTTGCGCCCGGTGTTTCCTGTGTGGATAGCCCTACCGCACCGACACGGTGGCTTCGGTTTCAAACACCGCGCCCTCGAATGTCGTCATTCGCACAAACACCCGCACGTGATCGGCCACCGGCGACCGCTCCGGCCACGACCTCACGAAATGCAGGCCGCGATGCTGTGAGGTTCGTCGAAAATGGCTCGCCGCCTCGCTCGCCGGAATCTCCCAGCGGGCAATCCGCACGCCCTCGCCCGACGGGTCAGCCGCCGTCGCCTCCGTCAGGGGCTCAAACACTGCGATCGACACATCACCCACCGTGCTCACCAACCGCTCGTCGGCATCTCGAGGCTCGAACACGATTGCCAGCGCTTCGCTCACACCATCACCGTTGCCATCGAGACATTCCGTGCGGTCACGGTTGAGCGCGAGGTGCGTGAGTTGCGGCGCGGCAGCCACGCTCTGCTCGTGTGAAAGCTGCAGCACCGGCGGCTTCCCGTCCTCCGGCGTCTCGACGCTCGTGCCATTGAAGCGGCTCTTCGGAGCCGTCGGCTCATCAGGCAGCGGCGGCACACCATCGAGCGTCGGCGGGGCTGGCATACCGCCGCGGAAGCTGGGAGCATCACCGCCCGGGGCGTCAAACTGCGGCCCACTCTCGGCCGGCGCCATCGACCGGGGCGGAGGGGGCAGATCTTCGATCGTGGGTGGAGCCAACGCCGGCGGGGCCACACTCGTCACCCCGCGGGGCGGCCCGGCCGGCGTCGGCTGCGACCGCGATCTGGCTGACGGCGGAGCGTCGGCGACACCGAGTTGCTTCTTGAGCGACTGGTTCTCCGCGGCCACCATGTCGAGGCGGACACGCTTGTCGGAGAGCTCATCCTGCAGCTGGTAGATCTGGTCTTCCTGGAGCCGCAGTTCGCGCTCCAGGAGTTGCTGGTTGAAGTCGCTTTTGCAGCCGGTCAAGGCCGCGATCAGGCAGACCAACGAGCAGGCCGCGCTGCTATTTTGCAAACGTCTCATGATGCGCCTCCTTGCGCCTCACTGCCGTTTTCATGACAGGCTCAAAAACTGTCAGATTTTTTAGGGAACGTTGACGAACTCACTCAGGCTGGCCCCCCGGGATTGCGCCCGGGGCTTTCTGACGGAACGCACGGCGATCCTCCGAACCGCATCCACTCCCCAGGGAGCCGCCGGCGCGAGCCGGCGGGCTGACGCACCAATCGGCCTCCACATTGCCCCCGGGCTTGCGCCCGCGGCTTTTTGGGATCGTCGCATTACGAAACGCTCTTGACGGTAGGCATGTGGGCGATCACCTCGTCTATGAGCCGGTAGTCACGGGCCTCCTCGGCCGACATGAACCGGTCTCGGTCGGTATCCTCCTCGATCTTCTCCAGTGGATGACCCGTGTGCTTGAGGAGGATGTTGTTGAGCTTGTGCTTGACGTTCTTGAATTCCTTGGCGTGGATCATGATCTCCTCGGCCGTGCCTTCCATGCCGGCCAACGGCTGGTGGATCATGATCCGGGCGTTGGGCAGGGCCCGCCGCTTCCCCTTCGCACCGGCGGCAAGCAGCACCGCGCCCATCGAGGCTGCCTGGCCGATGCAGTAGGTCGCCACGTCGCAGGTCACGAACTGCATCGTGTCGTAGATCGCCAGGCCCGCTGTCACGCTACCGCCCGGGGAGTTGACGTAGAGATGGATGTCGGCCTTCGGGTCGTCCGACTGCAGGAAGAGCATCTGGGCGACGATGGCATTGGCTACCTCGTCGTTAACCTGCGTGCCCAGGAACACGATGCGGTCCTTGAGCAGGCGGCTGTAGATGTCCATCGCCCGCTCTTCGCGGCCGCTCTTCTCGATGACGTAGGGAATCAGGGGCATGAAATGGTCTTTCGCTGCGTGCCGCTGGGCCGGGATGGATCAGTCTTCTTCCTCTTCCTCGACCACCGGCGGCTTGGTCAGGATCTCATCGACAAGGCCGTATTCTTTGGCCTCTTCCGCCGAGAGGTAGCGGTCGCGATCGGTATCCTTGGCGATCCGCTCGATCGGCTGGCCGGTGTGGTCGGCGAGAATCTTGTTGAGCACCTCACGGGTCTTGATGATCTCGTCAGCCTGGATCTCGATGTCGCTCACCTGGCCACCCACCTGGCCATACGGCTGATGGATCATCACCTTGGCATGCGGCAGGATCCGCCGCTTGCCCTTGGAGCCGCCGGCGAGCAGCACCGCCCCGCCGCTGGCCGCCAGGCCCACGCAGTAGGTGGCCACCGGGCAGGAAAGGATCTGCATCGTGTCGTAGATCGCCATCGTGGCAGTCACGCTACCGCCCGGCGAGTTGATGTAGAAGTGGATGTCTTTGCGACGGTTTTCGCTCTGCAGATAGAGCAGCTTCATCACGAGTTCGTTGGCGTTGCCGTCGTAGATCTCGCCCTGCAGGAGGATGATCCGGTTCTCCAGCAGCAGATCGCCGAGCGTCATCGTCCGCTGGCGCTGGTAGTCGCCATAGGCGCTGGCAGCGTTGGTGGTACCGGGGAGGAGTTCGCGGCTCATCTCATTCCTCCTCGCCGACGACGACGCCGCACGCGGCATGATCGATGGCCTCGGCATCGGGCTTGGGGAACTCAAACGGCGTGTCGGTGAACTTCGCCTCCGACTCGACCATGTCGATCGTCTTGCGTTCGATGATCTGGTTGCGAAGCACGTCCATCAGGCCACGTCGTTCCAGACTGGCCCGTACGCGGCGGGGCGACTCGCCCGACTGGGCCGCAATCGCCCGGATCTCCTCCTCGTAGTCGGCCGCCGTATCGGCCACCGCCGTCTCCTCGGCAATCCGCTCAAGAATGAAATGCTCCTTGAGGGCCCGGGCCGTGCTGGCCATCGCCGACTGCCGCAGCTCGTTCACGTATCGGCGGATCGAATCATCGTCGAAGCCGCTGCGACGCAGTTCGAGGATCGCCCGCTCCAGCTCCCGCTGGGCCTGCCGGCGGAGCAGCCGCGGGGGCAACTCCCAATCGGCCGACGCCGTGAGAGCTTTCGACACCTGCTGACGCACCTGCCGGCGACGGTGCCACTCGAGCTGGTTTTCCAGCTGGCGGCGAACGGCATTCCGCAGATCGTCGGCCGATTCGAAGTCGCCAAGCTCCGCCAGCAAGGCGGGCGTCAGCTCCGGCGGCTCGAGCTTCTTGACCTCGAGCACTTCCAGCTCGAGCGACAGATCCTTGCCCCGCAGGTCCTCGACAGCCGCCTCGCTGGACACCGTCACGGTCGCCGTGACGGTGTCACCGGCTTTCGACTTCTTCACCAGGGCATCGAACCCGGGCAGTTCGGCATCGGCGAAGGAGAGCTTCGGGCGGACCACCATCTCTACCTCTTCGGCGTGCGACAACACCTTGCCGTCGTGCAGGAAGCGGATGTTGGCCACGATCAGATCGCCCGCGGCGGGCGAGCCCGAGAAGGGCGCCAGCCGGCTGCGGTCGCGAAGGATTCCTGCCAGCGCCTCGTCGACGTCGGCATCGGTGATCTCGCGACTGGGCCGCTCGATCGAGAGTCCCTTCCACTTGGGCAGGTCGAACTCCGGCCTTACCTCGATCGCAAACTCAAACGTCATCGGCCCCTCGTCGGGCAGGATGACCGCCTCGAGATCGAGATCGGGCTCACTGATCGGGGCGAGCTTCTGGTCTTCGGTAACCTGCGACATCGCGTCAGTCAGGAGCTTCGATCGCACCTGGTCTTTCAGCTCCGACTTGAAGCGGCTGCTCACGAGCCGACGCGGCGCCCGTCCCGGCCTAAACCCCGGCAAGAGAGCGGTGGGCATCAAGTCACCGATCGCCTCTTCAAAGGCCCGCTCGATGTCATCCCTGGCCACCGTCACTTTCACCTTCCGCTCACAGGTGGAAACCTTCTCGACGTCAACGTCGAGCTTCAGCGGCTTGTTTTCTTCGAGGGCGGTCGAGTCTGCGGGGAGTTCGGTAGTGGCGGCCATGAAATCTTTTGGGAGTGGAGACGCTGCTGGAGTGGAGACGCTGCTGGAGTGGAGACGCTTCGGACAGGAGAGACGGAGAGCGGGAAGAGCCGGCGAGAAAAAGCGGGTGATGGGATTCGAACCCACGACAACCACGTTGGCAACGTGGTGCTCTACCAACTGAGCTACACCCGCACGGGCACATCTCCGGGAAGCCAACCCGTGTCGGCTGGGCCGACAGTGATCGATTTCCTGCGGAAACCCCGCGATTATAGAGGCGTCGGGGGTCGCCGCAAGGTCATCACCTGGGGTAGCCGGGTTTTCTGGGCAAGTGGGGAAGACACGTGGCGGCCGTAGAAGCTTAGAGTGCATTCCGGAAAACTGGAGCGACGATCGGACAAAACGAGAAAGGTAGGTGAGGGGGTCGGCGAACGCTCGAGGAGCGTTGGGCGTATCCTCGCCCCGCGACAATCTGAAAGACCGCGAAGCGGCGGCTTTTGCCGCCCCCGAGCCGGCGATACCCGAGGCTTGAGCGGTTTAGTTTGCCTCGGCAGGACGGCGACCCTTGGGCGGCGGGGGTGCCAGCGGCTTGGACATCATGATTTTCAGCGATGTCACCATCAGCTGGCCCATCTGAAAATATTTTCCCTCCACCTCCACCTCGTCCCCCTCCGAGGCAAGTGTGACATTGTGCGAACGGACGACCAACTCCGTCTCTTCGGGAACGACGATCTCGAACCGTTCGCGACCGACCGTGATCGTGACCGTGTCGCCGTTGACCGACTGAATCGGACCACTCACGGTGTAGCTCCCGGCCGGCCGCGGGCCCCGACGTTGCTGGGCCATGCCACTGGAGTCACCGACACCGGCGGCCATCACGCCCGGCACACCACCGTCGGTCAGCACCACCATCTCGGCTGGCCCGGACGGCTTGCCGAGTCCGTCGAGCATCACACTGCAGTTCACGAACTGCTTCGGCTGCAGCATGTCGCGACTGGCCGGGCCCGTCACCTCGATGATCGCACCCGGCGCGGGCAGCGCCGCCCACATCATGTTTTGCAGTTTGAGCATGAGCATGCCCGGCGCGACCTGAGCCACCATGCCCTTGCCATTCTCTTTCGCGAGCGGCGTCATCGTGGGCGGGCCGGCTTGATACCGCCGCTGCTGGGCAGATGCCGTCGGCTGCAAGGCCAGCATCGCCGCCGCCGTGAGCATGGCCACCGAGAATGACCCGCCGGTCCGCGCGGACGGGAAAAACGCTGCCATATGGCGATGGTTCCCTGTCGAGATCACACTGGAGGCTCGAAGCCATTTGATCGCCATACACTATACCCAGCCCAGACGCCTGACGCATCCCGCTCATGACCGCCCCCAACCTCCCCCCCCGCCGTGTCTCCGTGCTCGATCTGGCGGCCGCCAAGCGGCACCAGCGGCCGATTGCGATGGTCACCGCGTACGACTGGCCGACGGGCCGGCTGGTCGACGAGGCCGGTGTTGATTGCGTCCTGGTGGGAGACAGCGTGGCGATGGTGGTAGCCGGCCGCGATTCGACGATTCCCGCCACGCTCGAGCAGATGATCTACCACGGCGAGATCGTGGGCCGCGCCGTCACGCGGGCGATGGTGGTCGTCGACCTGCCGTTTCCGCTGCAACATCTCGGCGTCCGCAAGGCGGTGGCGTCGTGTGCACGGATTCTCAAGGAGACTGGCTGTCAGGCGGTGAAGCTCGAGGGCACGGCGGGCCAGGCCGACGTGATCGCCGGCATCGTCGCCGCCGGGATTCCGGTGATGGGCCACGTCGGCCTGCGGCCACAAGCCGTGCACCAGCTCGGTGGCTACCGGATGCAGCGCGACCTCGATCATCTTCTGGCCGATGCCAAGGCGGCAGCGGAGGCGGGCGCATGTGCGGTGGTGCTCGAGTGCATCCCCGCCGAGGCGGCTGCCGCGATCACTGCGGCGATCGACATTCCCACGATCGGCATCGGTGCCGGGCCGCAGTGCGATGGCCAAGTGCTCGTGCTGCACGACATCATCGGCCTGTCGCTGGGGCATGTGCCGAAGTTCGTCCGCGCCTATGCTGACGTGAAGACGACGCTCGCCGATGCGGTGGCACAGTGGCGGGCCGACGTCACTGCCCGCACCTTCCCCGCATGACAAACTCCCTCGCCGATTCGACGAGCCCCTACCTGCTGCAGCACGCCGACAATCCCGTCCACTGGGAGCCGTGGGCGCCCGCAGCGCTCGAGCGGGCCCGTCGGGATGGCAAGCCAATCTTCCTCTCCGTGGGCTATTCGGCCTGCCACTGGTGCCATGTGATGGCCCACGAGAGCTTTGAGAACGACTCGATCGCGGCGATCCTCAACGAGCACTTCGTCAACATCAAGGTCGACCGTGAGGAGCGGCCCGATCTCGACGCCGTCTACATGTCGGCGGTGCAACTGCTCACCGGCCGCGGCGGCTGGCCAATGAGCGTGTTTCTCACGCCCGACCTCGAGCCCTTCTTCGCCGGCACCTACTGGCCGCCGCAGCAGCGCGGCGGGATGCCCGGGTTTCCGCAGGTGCTCCACGCGGTGATCGACGCCTGGACCAATCGCCGCGAGCAGGTGACCAAGCAGGCCGGCGAGATCACGGCCGCACTCTCGCAGTCGCTCGTGGCGGCCTCGGCCGACGGTGGCATGCCGACCGCTGTGCTCCTGGAGCAGGCCGCCCATTCGCTCGGCCGGATGTTCGATCGGCACTACGGTGGCTTCGGCGCAGCCCCGAAGTTTCCGCATCCGATGGACCTACGTTTGCTGCTGCGCTCGGCCCAGCGGAATGGCCGCCTCGACGACCTCGAGATGGTGGTCCACTCGCTGGCCTGCATGGCCGCTGGCGGCATCCACGATCACCTCGGTGGTGGCTTCGCCCGCTACTCAGTCGATGAGCGGTGGCTGGTGCCTCACTTTGAGAAGATGCTCTATGACAACGCCCTCCTCGCGGTGGCCTATCTCGAGGCGTTTCTCGCGACGGGTCGCGAGGAGTTTGCCGCGGTCGTCCGGTCGACGCTCGACTATCTGCTCCGCGACATGACTGATCCGGCTGGTGGCATCTGGGCGGCCGAGGACGCCGACAGTGAGGGGGAGGAGGGAAAGTTTTATGTCTGGTCGCCGGAGGAGATCGCCACCGTGCTCGGCGACGAGCAGGAAGCGGCGGTCTTCTGCGAGGCCTACGACGTGACGCCCGACGGCAACTTCGAGGGGCATTCGATCCTCAATCTGACGCGGCCGCTGGCTGACGTGGCGAAAAAGCACGGCCTCGACCCGGTGCCATTTGCTGAGCGGATGCGATCGGCTCGAGCCAGGCTCCTGGCCGCCCGCGGCAAACGGGTGCGGCCCGGCACCGATGACAAGGTGCTCGTCGCCTGGAACGGTCTGGCGATCGACGCCCTCGCGCGGGCCGGCGCGGCGCTCGACGAGCCGCGCTACACGCAGGCGGCCGAACGGGCAGCGACCTTCGTGCTGGCCGAGTGCCGCGATCCCCAGGGCCGGCTGGCCCACCAATGGCGGACGGGCAAGGCGAGTGGGCTGGCGTTTGCCGAAGACCTGGCCTGCCTCGCCGAGGGGCTCGTGAGCCTGTACGAGGCGACGTTCGACGAGCGGTGGATTGCCGAGGCGTGTCGGCTCGCCGACCTTCTGCTCGGCACCGACGACTCCGATCTGCTCGCCGTCGGTGGCTTTGTCGATCCTGAGACGGGGGCCTTTTTTCGCACGTCACCCGCGCACGAAACACTGCTCATCCGCCAGCACGACATGCTCGACAACGCCACACCAAGCGCCACGGGGATGGCAGCCACGGTGCTCGTGCGACTGGCGGTGCTCACCGGCCGCAAACGGTATCGGCGGGCAGCTGAACGGGCGATCGCGGCGGTGGCACCGCTGGCCAAGCGATCGGCGACCGCCGCGAGCCAGACGCTCTTGGCCCTCGACATGGTGCTCGGGTCGATCGAGGAACTGGTGATCGTGGCCGACGGGGAGAGCGAGGCTGCCCACGCTGCCGTCAAACCACTGCGGTTCCGATTTCGGCCGCGGACGGTGATGTCGCTGCGACGGCGAGCGGACGCGGCGCCCAAGGCAGATGCACCGCGACCGCTCGATCATCTCTTCACGGACCGGCCAGGTGAGGCCGATGCGATAGTGTTGTATGAGTGTGTCGGCGGCACCTGCACCGCCCCGCAACGTCTGGAGGAGACGACTACGGGATCACGACCTCATCGGAAATCACCACGGGCCGGCCGGCCGTGACCGGCGTCGGCGACCCGCCACCCACAGGCATGCCCTCGCTCACCACCGGCATGCCACCGCCCATGCTCGCCCCCATGCCGGCACCAGCACACGGGTCGCAACAGGGGTTGGCCTGAGCGGCTTGGCCACAGGTCCGCATCGGAGGACCGGCCATCGGGGCCGGGGCACCCGGGGGCGTGAAACCGGGGGGCAGGTGACCGAAGCACCGCTCATACTTCCACACTTCCAGCGCGATATACCGCTCCGAAAGCGACTTGCAGCCGGAAAGCCCCGCGGCGGCCAGCACGACTGGCACAACCAGCAGGGCACGCTTGCTCCACTCCGTCGAACGCATCGATCCGTCTCCTGGAAAGGCCAGCCGACGTCTCGAAGCGGCGTCGGGTGTATCAGGCCCGCGGCACCATCCGCGAAGCCTCGCAACCCTACACCACGATTTGGGCTTAGCAAATCTGCTTCACGCAAGCCTCGCCATCCATGGCCTCGGCTTGCTTGGCGAACATCCGTTCGCTCGTGAAGGGACCACCCTCCAGGCGGCCGGCCTACTTGCGGTGCCGGATTCGGGATCGCATACGCCGCTTCTTTTGGCCCCGCTTGCGGCGGCCCTTGCCTGACTTTTTGACGCCCATGCTCTTCTCCGGGAGAAACTCTCACAAACCTGAAAGTTGTAAAAACGGTCGCCTGCCCTTGCAAGCCGGTGCCTCCCAACGCGAAGTTGATTGGGCGTGGACGGTTTTTGACCACACCCGGACCCTCCCCACGGACGGCATGATCGTTTTCTTCCCTACCTACGCCAAACGACTGCCCGGCACTCGGCAATGGCAGGCTTCGGTCGCCGGCATGGTCGCCAGACCGCTGCCGGAGCGGAGCCGGCGCCGCGTGCTCGCCCGGGCCGTGCTCAAGCGAATCCTCGACGTCGACGACGCCGCCATCGACACCGACATCTTCCGCAATCGGGCCGACGCCTTTTTTTTCCAGCGTCTCGCCGGCCGGCCGGTCCGGGTCGCGATCGCCGGTCGCACGGTCAATGCGGGGCAGTCCGACCGTACCGGGCACTTCCAGACCGACGTGGTGCTCGACGATGACGACCTGACCGCGTGGGCCAACCCATGTGGCACTGGCTGTCGGTGGCTGCCCTACGAGGGGTCGCTTGCTGCGGACGAGGAGATCGAGGCGGCGGGAACAGACGGCCCGCCGCTCCCCAGTGGACGGATCCAGTGCATCGAGGACGAGGGGCTCTCAGTCATCTCCGACATCGACGACACCGTGAAGGTCACCAACGTCGCCCACCGCCGCGAGCTGTTGGCGAATACGTTTCTGCGGGAGTTTGCCGCGGTGCCCGGAATGGTGGAGGCGTTTCAACGGCTTGCCGAACGCGGGACGGCGTTTCACTATGTATCGGCCAGCCCGTGGCAGCTCGTGCCGAGCCTGTGCGAGTTTTTCTCCGTGGCCGGCCTCCCGGCTGGATCGATGCACTTGAAGCTCTTTCGGCTGAAAGACTCGACACCGCTGGGGCGGTTTCCTTCCCGGAAGCGGTCGAAGCGGCGGGCGATCGAGCGGATCCTCGCCGACTTTCCCGGCCGCCGGTTCGTCCTGGTGGGTGATTCGGGAGAGCGCGATCCTGAGGTGTATGCGGCGGTAGCGCGGCGATATCCGGAACAGGTGATGTCGGTGCTCATTCGGCAGGTGGCGGCGCGGGCCCCACGAGAGAAGGTTCTCTCCCGGATCGACCGCCTTGCCCGCAAATTGCCGGAAGGCCGGCTGCGAGTCTTCACCGAGCCGGCGGACGTTTTGTAGACCGAGGAGCGGCCACAGCCAGGCGTCAGCTTCCCCCACAGCCGCCAGCCGCCGGCCCCACACAGCCGCCAGCCGCCGGCCCCACACAGCCGCCAGGCGCGAGCCGGCGGGATGCCGATACATCCGCGGGCCCAGTGCTTCCTGTCGCTACGGACTGTCGAACGCGTTCTGGTAATGCTCGACCACGGGCTCGCCGTCACCGAACGTCACGGCCACCACGTCGATCCGCACCGAGCAGTCCTGGAGGCGGTGGCGACGGATATAGGCGTTGGCGAGATCGGCGATGCGACGCTGCTTCTGAAAGCCGACCGTCTCCGCAGGATGGCCATGCGCCGTGTCGCTTCGACTGCGGACCTCCACGAACACCACGGTGCGGTCATCGAGGGCGACGATGTCGATATCGCCGCGAAGAATCTTCTCCCGTCGGCCCACGATCCGATAGCCGATGCCCCGCAAATACCGGGCCGCCACATCCTCACCGCGGCGGCCGAGTTCGTCCCGCGAAGGCATGAAGGGCTAGGCCTTCGTGGCGGCCTTCTTGCGGGCGGGCTTCTTGGCGGCGCCCTCGGTGGCAATCTCGTCCCGCTTCTCGCGGAGCCGCGTGGCCTTGCCGACACGGTCGCGGAGGTAGTAGAGCTTCGCCCGCCGCACCACGCCCGACCGCTTCACTTCGATCTTGGCGATCTTCGGCGAGTGAAGGGGAAACTTCCGCTCCACGCCCTCGCCCGCCACGATCCGTCGCACGGTAAACATTTCGCGGCTGCCGGTGCCGCTGCGGGCGATCACGAGACCATTGAAGATCTGGATGCGTTCCTTGTCGCCTTCGAGAATTCGGGTGTGGACGTCGACGGTGTCGCCGATGTTAAACTTCGCCACCTCAGGCTTGAGGCTCGACGCTTCGACGTGGGCAAGGATCTTCTGGCTCATGGCGGGTTCCTTTCGAGTGGGGAATTGTGCGGGAGTGTCTGGTGAGTTGGAAGTTGGAGGCGGCGGTTTACGAGCCGGTGGCCTGGAGGTTGCGACGGCGGGTGGCATCGACGGCCTGCTCATGCCGCCACGCCGCGATCTTCCGGTGGTCGCCCGACAGAAGTACCTCGGGCACCTCGAGACCGCGATACTCCCTCGGCCGCGTGTACTGAGGGCCCTCCACGAGCCGGTCGGCCCCGGAGAAGGAGTCTTGACGGGCGCTCTCCTCGTCGCCGAGCACGCCCGGCACGAGCCGCGACACGGCATCGACGATCACCATCGCGGCCACCTCACCGCCGGAGAGCACGTAATCACCGATCGAGATTTCGTCAGGGGTGAGGATCGCCTTCACTCGCTCGTCAAAGCCCTCGTAGCGGCCACAGACGAGCACGAGCCGGTCGCGGCTGGCGAGTTCCTCGACGATCGACTGGTCGAGTCGGCGGCCGCCGGGAGTGAGCATCACGAGGTGGCCGAGGTCGGCCTGCTGTTGCACCGCCTCAACACACTCGACGACGGGGCCAGCCATGAGCAGCATGCCAGGGCCGCCGCCGAAGGGGCGGTCATCCACCTGCCGATGCACACCGGTGGCAAAATCGCGGATGTTCGTCACGCGGATATCGAGCAGCCCAGCGGCGCGGGCCGCCCCGATGAGACTTCCGTCAAGGAAGCTCGTGAACATTTCGGGAAAGAGCGTGAGGATGTCGATCCGCATGGCAGCGAGAAGAGGCCGGGGCTGGTGACAAGAAGCTTCGGCATCAGGTGTTTCAGGAACCGGTGGATTCTTCCGCAGGGGCCTCGGCGGCGGGCTCGGCCGG
This sequence comes from Pirellulales bacterium, assembly GCA_044358475.1. Lineage (GTDB taxonomy): Bacteria > Planctomycetota > Planctomycetia > Pirellulales > UBA1268 > CACORA01. The sequence goes on from JBIKNV010000002.1 coordinate 22,587, forward strand.
CACTTCGGCAGCGGCCTCCGTAGCGGGAGCCTCGGCAGACACTTCGCTGACAGGGGCTTCGGCCGATACTTCTGACTTCGGTGCCTCGGGAACAAACGCCGGCGGGCCGGGATCGGGCAGCACCTTCGGCATCGAAAGCCGGGCGCGGGCCTGCTCCATTTCCTTCACGTGCGTTCCGTCTGGTCCGTACTTCTTGATGAGCACGCGAACGTTGTTGCTCGGCAGGGCACCCACGGAGAGCCAGTGTTGCAGGCGGCCATGGTCGAACGTGCAGCGAGCGTCGGTCTCGGGTACGCTCGGATCGTAGGTTCCGATGGCCTCGATGATGCGACCATCCCGAGGGCTCCTCTTATCGGTTGCACAAATCCTGAAGAAGGCACGGTGCTTCCGGCCCATTTTTTTCATCCGAATCACGACTGCCACGGTCACTCTTCTCCTAACGGGGACGTTCGAGCCCCTTAGCGTACCCGAGAAACGCCCAAACCCAAGCCCACCCTTGGAAACAACATTTTCGGGCACCAGGAAGCCCACAGGAAGCACCAGGGCGCAAGCCCGGTGGACTGCGGCAAAGCCGGTTTTGGAGCCATCCCGCGGGCTTGCGCCCTGCGGCTTCCTGTGCCATTCTCCAGGAAGCACCGGGCGCGAGCCCGGGGGCCGCAGGGGTACCGACCCCAACGCTATCCCGACTACGTGCCGCCGCGTTTCTTGCGGCGGGCCTCTTTCTCCCGCTGCTTCTTGAGTTTCCGCCGCTCGTCGGCGGTGAGCCGCTTGCCCGTGTCTCCCTTCGGGCGGCCGAGCCGGGCCCCGGGGTTGGCCATCTGCGCCTGGAGCTTCTGCACCTCCCGCATCCGGTCCTTCATCCCGAGGCCGGCCATGCCCTTCATGAGTGAGGCCATACCGTCGAACTGTTTCACGAGGTCGCTCACTTCGTTGGGCGGCACGCCGGCGCCAGTCGCGATCCGCCGCCGCCGCGACTGGTCGATCACGCGGCTCGGGTTCCGCCGCTCGTCGGGCGTCATCGAGTCGATGATGCCGAAGAGACGGTTCATGTCCTTTTCGAGGTCGGCTCCGCCGAGCATCTCCTGCATGCCCCCCATGCCGGGAATCATGCCAAGTACCTTGCCGAGGGGGCCGAGCCGGCGGGTCTGGGCGAGCATGGTCTTGAAGTCGTCGAGCGTAAACTCGCCGGCCTTCAGCCGCTCCTCCTGCCGTTTCATCTCCTCCTGGTCAAACTTTCGCTGGGCCTCCTCAACGAGCGACACGACGTCACCCATGCCGAGAATCCGGCCAGCCATCCGCTCGGGATGAAAATCTTCGAGGGCATCGATCTGTTCACCCGTGCCGATGAACTTGATCGGCACACCCGTCACGCTCTTCACCGACAGCGCCGCACCGCCGCGGGCATCGCCGTCGAGCTTCGTCATGATTACGCCGTCGATCGTGAGGGCCTCGTTGAAGGCGGCGGCGCTTTTCACGGCGTCCTGGCCGGTCATGGCGTCGACGACGAGGAAGACCTGGTCGGGGCCGACGCTCCTGTCGATCGTGGCCAGCTCCTTCATGAGCGGTTCGTCGATCGCCAGCCGGCCGGCCGTGTCCAGAATCACCACGGGGATGCCCGACTGTTTGGCCTTGGCGACTCCGGCCTTGCAGACGGCGACGGGATCGGTAACCCCGTCGGGCGTGTGCACGGCCACGTTCAACTGCCGACCGAGCACGGCGAGCTGCTCGATGGCGGCAGGCCGCTGGAGGTCGGCGGCCACGAGCATCACGTCGCGGCCCTGTTCCTTGATCCTCTTGGCGAGCTTGGCGCAGGAGGTCGTCTTGCCGGAGCCCTGCAGGCCGCAGAGCATGAGGATCGTGGTCTTGCCGGCTTCGAGGTGGAGCGAGTGGTCCACCGGCCCCATGAGGTTGATCAGTTCGCGGTGAACGATGCCGACGAGCTGCTGGGTGGGGTCGAGTGACTCGAGCACCTGCGCGCCCACGGCGTCTTCAGCGACGCGATCGATGAAGTCGTCGACCACTGCATAGGCCACGTCGGCCTCGAGCAGGGCGGTGCGGACGTCGCCGAGCCCCTCCCGCATGTTGGCGGCGGTGAGTTTCCCGCGGCCGCGGAGAGAGGAGAGGGCGGAGGAAAGCGAGGCAGAGAGGGTTTCAAACATGGCGGGGAGTATACCGCCAAAAAAAACCGCCCCCCCGGTGACGGGCCGCTCGAATCGGGAGCAGGCACACAGCGTGCTGCTTGCCCGATGCGTGGCCGGCAAGAACGGCGCGTCACCAGAGGGGCGAATGGTCTGCGAATTGTCAGTCTGTCAGGCGAATCAGGAAAATGTGCCCTGCTCGCCGACCACCGGAGCCGCCGCGGGCGACGACATCATCTCGCCGCCACCCTCGCAGCACGGTGCAGGGGAGCCACACGGGTCACATGCCGGCGCCGCCATCGGGCCGCAGGCCGGAGCGCCGCAGGGCGCCGTCTGAGGCTCCTGCCTGCGATTGAGGCAGCCGCCACCCTGAAACTCCATGAAGGAGGGGCGACGACAGCTGTTGTTGCCGAAGCAACTGCTGCAGCCCGAGTTGGCGACCAGACCGCTGACCGCGAGTGCGAACAAAACCGTGCGAGTCATCTTCGCTTCTCCACCGTGGGTAGGACGGCGAGCGTCCCACCATGGACTGTTGAGGCGCCGTCCAAGACGACGCTGCCAAACCCTAGCTCACGATCCGGACCCGGGCGGAGGTTCGCGTAAATTTTTTGCGTGGGCTAGCGACTGGGTGGTGAGGTCGTGCCGCCCGTAGTGGTCATGCCGCGCCGGCAGCCTGCATCGAAGGGCAGGGGCCACCGGCAGCCTCTTCAGATCGGCGGCATGCACGAAAACCGGTGGTAGGGTTGTTCATCCTGCGTCACGGACTGACGCAGCTCGATCATTGTTTGGATGCATCAGGCCAATGCCCACGCGGGACGATCAGCGAAGCACGAAGCAGCCGGGGCTCCTCTTGACGGTCTCCCGGCTGGTGATCGCGTGCGTGGCCGCTGGGGTCGTGGGCCTGGCAGCGGTCGGCCCCCGGTTCGCCCGCGGCGACGAGGGCATCCTGCCGCTCGATCTGCTGCCCGATCTGCTGCCCGACGCCCGTGCGCGGGCGCTGGAGTCGCTCGATCCGATGCCCCATGTGGGCGTTGCCGGCTGCTCGGAGCCGGATGTCTGGGTCGTGAGCACCCGCCGCCTGCCCTCTGTCTGTCGCATTCCGATGGCTCCCAACATGGGCGTCGAGCGGTTCATCGAAGATGACTGTGGCAACCGGTGCGGCCGCGGCCGGTGGATGCGATCGAGTCTCGAAGGATTGCTGGGGCCCGATGAGCGCGGCATGGTCAAGCCGCTGGTGATCTTTATTCATGGCAATCGCTACGAAGGTGCGGAAGCCAAGCAGCAAGGACTGCTGCTCGCCCGCCACTGCGCTGCCGCCTGCCCCGGCTCGGGTCCGATTCGAACCGTGATCTACTCCTGGCCCAGCGACAAGGATGGGATTCTCTTACGGGATGGAAGGACGAAGTACGAGCGGGCGTATGCCGAGGGCCGCTACATGGCCTGGCTGCTCGGTCAGATCGATCCCGGCCGCCCCGTCGGTATCGTGGGCTACAGTTTCGGGGCGCTGATCACGGCTGAGGCGCTCGAGGATCTGCTGGACGCCGAAGCAGCCGGACGCACCGACCTCCAGCCGTGGCGGCAGCGGCCCGCTCAGACCAATCTCATGCTGATCGCTCCGGCCGTCCGCTGTGATGCGTTCGCACCGCGGGGGCCGTATCGGCACACGCTTGACTGCGTCGACCGCGTGTCGCTGATCATCAATCCGCGCGACAAGGCCCTTGAGTTTTTCCCGATTCTCGACCGTCGGCTCGGGATTGAGGCCTTGGGGCACACGGGCATGCCGCGTCGCTGGGTACCGGCCCATGTCGAGTATTCAGCCGTGAACGCGGAAACAATTGTCGGCAAGAGGCACGGCTTGCCGCTCTACCTCGCCTCGCCGACGCTGACGAAACAACTCTGCACGGGGGCGACCTCCGGCCTGTAGACGGAGATTCAGACGGTCGTTCGCCGCGCCTCCGCCATCATGCGAGCCACATCCGGCATTCGATACTGCGCCGTCCACCCCAGCCGCTCGGCGGCCCGCGACGGATCGGCCCGCCCCACGGCAATCTCGCTCGGTCGCATCAGTTTCGGGTCTTGCACCACGTGCTGCTTCCAGTCGAGGCCCACGGCTGCAAACGCCTCGGCCACGAAATCCTGCAGGCTGCTCGTGTGGCCCGTGGCAATCACGAAGTCTTCCGGCTGATTCAGTTGGAGCATGGCGTGCATGGCCACCACATATTCCGCCGCCCAGCCCCAGTCGCGCTGCACGGTGAGGTCGCCAAGCGTGAGCGTCTGTTGCTCGCCGGCCGCGATCCGGCAGGCGGACGCCACGATCTTCTGCGTCACAAACCGTTCCGGCCGCAGCGGGCTTTCGTGATTGAAGAGGATGCCGGTGCAGGCGTGTACTCCGTAGGCCTCGCGGTATTGGGCGATCTGCCAAAACGAGGTCGCCTTGGCGATACCATAGGGGCTGCGAGGGTGGAGCACGGTCGTCTCGGTGGCCGGCTGCCCCTGCGTGTTGCCAAACATTTCCGAACTGCCGGCGTTGTAGAGCCGGGTGCGGCCGCCGAGCATGCGCACGGCTTCAAGCAGATTCACCGTGCCGACGATGAAGCTTTCGTAGGTCTCGACCGGAAGTTCGAACGACAGGCCGACTGACGACTGGCCGGCGAGGTTATAGATCTCGTCTGGCTCATGCCGTGAGACGATCTGGATGGTGGAGCGGAAGTCGACGAGCGACATCGATTCGACGACCACCCGGTCCCGAATCCCGAGCCGCTCGAGTCCCTCAAAGCGGTTGGCATGGGCATCGCGGCTCGTGCCGACGATGCGGTAGCCGAGGTTGAGCAGATGGGCGGCGAGGTAGGGGCCGTCCTGCCCACCGATGCCGCAGATGAGGGCCGTTTTATCCATTAGCACTCCGCAAACCAGGCGGCCGTCATCCGCAATCCATCATCGAGAGAAA
>JBIKNV010000085.1:0-8953 GCA_044358475.1 Pirellulales bacterium
GCCTGGACCGACCCGCGTCGCCACTGGATCAACCTCGGCCTCGCGGCCCTCACGCTGCTGCTCGTCTGGGGCTTCTGCACCATTCCAGACCGAACCATTCTTTTTTGGCTCCTCGTCGTGGTCGGCTGTGCCCTTGGCGTCACGCTCACGCTGCCGATCGGCGGCGCCGATATGCCGGTCGTAATCTGTCTGCTCAACAGCTATTCGGGGCTGGCTGCCGCGGCGGCGGGCTTCGTGATCGACAATTCCGTGCTCGTGATCGCGGGGTCGCTCGTCGGAGCATCGGGCCTCATTCTCACCGCGATCATGTGCCAGGCGATGAACCGTTCGCTGGTGGGCGTGCTCTTCGGCGGCCTCGGCACCACGGCCGCTGTCAGCGGCGACGATGTCTACGCCGGCAAGGTCAAGAGTGCCGGTGCCGAAGAGATCGCGATGGTGCTTGAGGGCGCCGACAAGGTCGTGATCGTGCCGGGCTACGGCCTCGCCGTCGCGCAGGCCCAGCATGCGGTCCGCGAGTTGGCCGACGCGCTCGAGGCCCGCGGAGCGAAGGTGGACTACGCGATCCATCCCGTGGCCGGGCGGATGCCGGGCCACATGAATGTGCTACTGGCCGAGGCCGACGTACCGTATGAAAAGCTCCGCGAAATGGATGACATCAACCCGGAGTTCGCGGAGACCGACGTCGCGATCGTGATCGGGGCCAACGATGTGGTGAACCCTGCTGCCCGCACCGATCCCTCCAGCCCGATCGCCGGCATGCCGATCCTCGACGTCGACAAGGCCCGCACGGTCGTGGTGGTGAAGCGGTCGCTCTCGCCGGGCTTCGCCGGCATCCCCAACCCGCTCTTCGCGGCTGACAATACGCTCATGTATTTCGCCGATGGCAAGAAGGCGATCCTCGATCTCGTCGCCGCGCTCAAGTAGACAGCACGTCGGCCCAGAGCGAGTCCGACACGAGCACGCCAGCGCGGGTGAGCCCAACAGTCGCGCCGTCGTCGGTGGCGAGCCCGGCCGCGACCCAGCGCGCGACTGCAGGCCCGACGAGTTCGTCGAGCTCGTATCCGCTCGCCGCGCGGAACATCGCCCGGTCGATACCGTCCCGTCGCCGCAGGCCGACGACGATCCGCTCGCGGGCCGCCTGCTCGGCTGTCATCCCATCGATGTCGGCGGTCGCATCTGCGCCGGCCAGCATTTTTGTGATCCACGTCGTCGTGCTGCGATGATTCGTGATTCGCGTGCGGCCGTCGAACCGCGCTGCCCCCGGCCCGAAGGCCTCCCAAGGCCGGCAGTCCCAGTAGGCCTCGTTGTGGCGGCAGCGAAAGCCCGGTCGGGCAAAGTTGCTCACCTCATAGTGCTGATAGCCGCCCACCTCGAGCCGATCGATCGCCATTTCGAACATCGCCCCTTCGAGAGTTTCGTCCACCGGCCGCACATCGCCCCGCCGCCGTGCCGTCTCGAACGCCGTGCCTTGTTCCCAGGTCAGGCAGTAGACAGAGATATGCTGCACACCGAGGGCCACAGCCGCAGCTAGGTCGGCCTCCACATCGGCCAGCGTCTGCCCCGGAGCGGCCGTCATCAGGTCGAGATTCACGATGAGCCCGGCATCGAGCAGGCGAGCCACGGCAGCCTCTACATCGGCCGGCGCATGATCGCGATCGAGCGTCCGGAGCGTGGCCGCGTCGAGCGACTGCCCCCCGAGGCTCACCCGGGTCACCCCGCACTCGCGAGCCGCCGACACAAACTCTGCGGTGACATCGAGAGGGTTGGCTTCCACGGTGACTTCGGCATCAGCGGCTGTTCCGAGCTTTGTCGCAAGCAGGCCGAAGAGCCGTCGCAGGCCGTCGGGCCCCAGGTGCGACGGCGTGCCACCGCCGAGGTACAGCGTGTCGAGCTCAAGCGGCTGATGCACGCGTGCCAACTCGCGAGCCACGGCGGCAAAATAGCGGTCGATCAGATCGTCGCGCCCCGCCACGAGCGTGAAATCGCAGTAGCCGCACCGGTGGCGGCAAAACGGCACATGAACATAGGCGTGACGGGGGCTCCCGGGCATGAACTCACTATACGCCAAACGCTGAAGCCTATTCGCCCAACCAGGCTTCGGACTACCCGCACTCCTTCCTCTTACGAAACCCTAGGCAATCGTTGATTGGGCGAGTTGGTGATGGCAGCCGAAGCTGCGGCCTTTAGAGCCAGATATGCAGCCGGCCATCGAGCATGTCGGGAATCTTCTTGGCCACGATGCGGTGGATCCGGTCGTCGGTGTACCGGGTGGAGAAGTGGGTGGCGATGACCACCTCGTTCCGAAACCGCTCCCGGCGGGCCAGCAGGTCGTCGAGGTGCATGTGACCGTATTTGTGGATCTTCTCCTTGCGATGGGAGTGGGCCACGAAGGTGAGTTCGGTAATCAGGATCATTGCCTCGAACATGGCCGGACAGCGGTCGAGCCCTTCGGGCGAACTGTCGCCCAGGTAGGCCACCAGCGGCGTGCGTGCCTCCTGGGTCACCTCGGCGCCGGAGAGCCGCAGGTCGCGGATCTTGTCACCCGGCAGGCCATGGTATTCGTGCTTGAGCTTGCGACGGCGTTCCCAGACCACGAAGCCGACGCTCGGCAGCGTGTGGGTGGTGCTCGAGACCGTGACGACGTGTTCCCGGGAGAGCTCGATCTCGTCCCCCGGCCGGGCCGGCAGGAGTGTGCAGGGGAGCCGGCCTCGGTCGAGACGGCTGACCGCCCGCAGCAACTTCTCGATCGGCTCGATCGAGGATTCCGGCACGTAGATCGTGGGGGGTTCCATCTTCATCATCCGTCGCCGCGCCACGTAGACCGGCAGGGCGGCGATGTGATCGAGATGCGTGTGGGAGAGAAACCAGGTGCTGGTGGCCATGAAGCCCCAGGGCTGGCCGCCCAGATCGAAGCCAAGTTTGAGTTCCGGAATCCGCCAGTAGCTCTGCACGGCGGCGCGGGAGTAGCCCTCGACCGTGAGCCCCTTGTGGGTGATGGTGCGGACCGGGGCGTTTTCGATCATGCCGCGACTCGGGGCGGGGTGGTGGCGGGCTCGAGCCAAATCTCGTCGAAGAGTTGCTCTTGCGTGGCCGAAAGCCGACCACGGCGGACGAGTTCCAGCACAGCCAGAAAGATACCCACCATTCGCGACCGCGACATGTCCTCCTCGAAGAACTCCGTGAAAGCCGCCCTCCCCTTTTCCTGCACGACCGCTGCGACCCGCTCCATGTGCACCTCGATCGGCGTGTCGTCGTGAACGATCTGCCGCGGCTTCCGCCGCTCCTTCTTCCGCAGCACCCGCGACATCGCGCCGACGAGATCCCACACGTGGGCATCGGCGATCGCCACTTCGGGCGGCCTCCCCTTCTCCACCGGCTCCTCCACAGGCAGACGGGAAAACCGCAGCTCCCACTGCCGGGCCCGATCCTCGAGGAGTACGGCGGCATCGCGATACTGCTTGTACTCGAGAAGCCGCTGAACCAGGTCCTCTTTGACCAGTTCCACCTCCTCCTCGGCCTCCTCCGGCCGCGGCACGAGGGCGCGGGCCTTGATCTCGAGGAGCACGCTCGCCAGATCGACAAATTCGCCGACCTGATCGATGGCCAGATCCTCGAGCACGTCGAGGTAGGCGACGAACTCCTCGGTGACCTTTGCGACGGGCACCTCCGTCACGTCTACCTCGTGCTTCTTCACGAGGTAGAGCAGCAGGTCCATCGGCCCGGCAAACACATCGAGAGCGACCTTGAATTCCATCCAGCCATTTGCGGAAACGATCGACCGTACGTCAATACAGAATCAAACGACCCCTTTCCGCGCACGAAAGGAACGCAGAGCCCCGGCGTGCACGCGCCGTGGCCGTCCCACAGAAAGCCCCGGGCGCAGCCCGGGGCCTGCAGCGCGGCAGTCGGGGCGTCATCCCGCGGGCTTGCGCCCTGCGGCTTGCTGGGAAGATTGCGGCCCTCCAAGAAGCCCCGGGCGCAAGCCCGGGGGCCAACACGAACGGTTTTTTTGAAGGTCAACAGGTACGATATCAGTCATGACTCACGAAACCCTCTGGGCCCCCTGGCGGCTCGGATACGTGCAGGGCCACGACAAAGGCCAGCCAACCGCAGCGGTCGAGCCGCGGCAGTGGCGGCCGGGCTCTGACCGTGACTGTTTTCTCTGCCTGGCGGCCGCTGCCGAGCCGGACCACGACCGACAACTCGGCATGCTGGAGCGCACCGGTTCGAGCATCGTCGTGATCAACCGCTTTCCGTACTCGAATGGCCACCTCCTTGTGGCCCCGCTCGACCACCGGGCAACGCTCAACGATCTCACCGATGAGCAACTGCTCGACCTCCAGCACTGCCTCACACGCTGGTGTCGCCTCATCGAGGGCTGCATGCAGGCGCAGGGATTTAATGTCGGCCTCAACCTGGGCCGCGTGGCCGGCGCCGGCCTGCCTGGCCATCTCCACTGGCATATCGTGCCCCGGTGGAGCGGCGATGTGAATTTCATGCCTACCGTCGCCGGTGCCCGTGTGCTGCCGCAGTCGCTCGACAGCCTGTGGGAGCAGCTCTCCGCGGCCAAGCAATTCGTATCGAACGCCAGGTGATGACCAGGATGTCGCCTCCCGCCGATTGGCAAACCCGCGAGTCGCTGCTGCTGGCCCCCTATGCCATGCATGCGGCCGACTCGGCTGGCCGCGTGCACCCGGAGCCGCCGCATCCGATTCGCAGCCCCTACCAACGCGACCACGATCGCATCGTCCACTCGTCGGCCTTCCGTCGGCTCGCGCACAAGACACAGGTCTTCACGGGCTATCTTGGCGACTACCACCGGAGCCGGCTCACGCACACGCTCGAGGTCACCGGCATCGCCCGCACACTCGGCCGCGGGCTGGCCATCAACGAGGATCTCGTGGAGACGCTCGCCCTGGCTCACGACATCGGCCACCCGCCGCTCGGCCATGCCGGCGAGGACACGCTCGATGAACTCCTCGCCGAGGAAGGAGGCTTCAACCACAACGCCCAGGCGTTGCGGATCATGGAGCTGCTCGAGAACCGCTATCCCGACTTTCCCGGCCTCAATCTCTCGCGGGAGATCCTCGAGGCCCAGGCGGCGCGGGTGAAGGGCCGCCCTGCGGCAGGCATCCGGCCGACCGCCGCGCCGCTCCTGGAAACCCAGGTGGTCGATGCCGCCGACTCGATCGCCTACGACACGCACGATGCCGACGATGCCATCGAACTTGGGCTCGTCACGCTCGACGAACTGCTCGACCTCCCGATCGTGGCCGCAGCCGCCGAGCGGGCGGCCGATCGCTACGGCCCTCTCGACGGCATCGATCGCCGCCGCGCCGTGATTCACGAACTGGTCGATATGCAGGTGGCGGATCTGGTCGTGGAAAGCCAGGTCGCCATCGCAAGGCTCGGCGTTGACTCCGTGGCGACGGTCCTCTCCCAGCGAAACGACACCGGCCATCCCCTGCGGATCATCGCGCATTCGCCGCGGATCACTTCCGGCAAGAAGGACCTGGAGGCGTTTTTGTTTCGGAAAGTCTATCGCAGTGAACGCGTGATGAGCGTGCGGCTCGCCGCCCAGGAAAAACTTTCCCGTCTGTTCCAGTGGTACTGCGACCATCCCGATTCAATTGCCCCGAGCTACCGGGAACGAACGTCGTCCCTCGGCCTGCGGCGCAGCGTGGCCGATTACCTCGCCGGGATGACCGACCGCTACCTGGAATGGGATCACGACCGCCGCGTGTGATATACTCGGAGGCATGGCAACGTTCATTCTTCGCGTTCTCTTCCTTCTGGTAGCGTCTGGTGTCGCCGTTCTGATCTTCAGTTCGGAGGCGCTGCGAGATACGCCGAGTTGGGTGCCGTGGGGCGTCTTAGGCGGCATGATCGCTGGTGCGTTGGCGATCATCGGCATCGATGTTTCGCTCCGTCGCAAGGATCTGACGGTGATCACGGCCGTCTACTTCGGGCTCTTGATCGGCGTCTTCGTCACCTACATCGCATTGCTGGCGTTGGCCCCCTTCCTGCCGCAAAGCGCCGCGCATCCCGTCCGCCAATGGCTGCCGCCAATCCTCGGCTCGGTGCTCTGTTACATCTGCACGAGCCTGCTCCTGCAGACGCGGAGTGATTTCCGCTTCATTATTCCCTATGTCGAGTTTGCCCGTGACGTGAAGGGGCTGCGGCCCAACCTGCTCGACTCGTCAGCAATCATCGACGGTCGCATTGCTGATCTCGTGGAAACGGGTCTGTTCCAGAGCCGGTTCGTGGTGCCGACGTTCATCGTCGACGAGCTCCACGAAGCGTCCGACTCCGCCGACAAGTCCCGCCGCATTCGTGGCCGTCGCGGGCTCGACATCCTGAACCGCCTGCGTGGCTGCAAGCTCGTCGACCTGGAGGTGCTGTCGAGCGAGGACGGCGGCGGCGCTGATGTTTCCGACGAGTCTCGACTGGTGGAGATGGCCCGCCGGCTTCATGGCCGGATCATCACCAACGATATGAATCTTTCGAAGGCGGCGGCGGTGCGGTCGGTCGTGACGATCAACATCAACGAAGTGGCCCTCGCCCTCAAGCCCTCGTTCGTGGCGGGCGACACGTTCGAGGTACGGCTCGTAAAGCCGGGCGAGGAGCCTGGTCAGGCCGTCGGCTATCTCGACGACGGCACGATGGTGGTCGTCGAAGGCGGCCGCGAGCGGATCGGCCGCACGGTACGGGCGAGCGTGACGAGCACGCTCCAGACCAGCGCCGGCCGGCTGGTGTTCGCCCGCCCGGAAGCCTGACGACAACGGCGAGGCCGATGCGACTCAAGGCGTCGTCGAGGTCAGAGCCAAATCAACGCCCGCATTCCGGCCCTCCAGTGGCGTGATCGTCAACTCGCTTGTGTGAACGTCGCTGAATCGGGCAGGCACCAGCTCCTTGAACACGTCGATCATTGGGCCGTCCTTGCCGTCGCGTTCCTGTCCAACGACGGTGCGGGCGCTTACGGCCACGCGAACCGGGTGGGGTGAGAGTTCGACCTGATAACGCCCCTGCAAGTCAGTCCGCACAGCCCCGGTCCGCCCTTCCGGCCCCAGGGGCAGGAACTGCAGGAGTGCTTCGGCCAGCGGCTTGCCATCGAGGGTGACCGTACCGCTGATGGTCGTCTTGGCCTTTCCGCAGCCCACTCCGAGGACGCAGACCAGGCTTGCTGCAACCAAGAGGCCGAAGCAGTGGGGCCACGTCATGCATGCTCCTTCGGCGTAAGGCTCGTCATTTCGGTCAGTAGTCACCAATAACCTCACCCCCGTTCTTGGTGCTCAGGGCCTGCCACGTCGGCAGGGCGATATCATTCGCCATGAACCGCACGGAGGCATCGCACATCGACACCATCACACCGCCGGGGTGCTTGCTCCGAGCTACGTGGGAGATCGTCCATCGGTCACCCGAACCGGCCGGCGGTTGGCAGGGCAGGAACGCCGACGCCCCGGGGCAGTTGACCAGGATGTCACTGCCTGAGTTGGGCTGTGACGCAGCCATGAATCCGTGCGTGCCAAGGTCTGCCATTCCGAAGCCACGCGAATCGGTGGGGCTTTCCGCGGGTGGAAAGACAACCTCTCCCATGAGCAGTGTCTTCGACGTTCCATCGGTGATCTCGGCAAACCTCGAGGTGTACGGCACAAAATTGTCCCAGTTCGTTCCCGATACCCAGCCGGTCACCGCAGGCCGTGTCGCACCGCTGCGCAGCCCAGCGGTTCCCGACGACATCGCATAGTTGATCCGGCAACCGCTCGCGCTGTTGACGGCGTTCGGGCGATCACTCGGGCAGTAGTACAGATTGACCGGTCTACCGATCAGCCAATTGTTGCTCGGGCTACCGCTTGTGTCTTCAAACCTCAACGTAAAGTTATATCTCTCGTAGAGCGACATCTGCTCGAGGTAGGGCCACAAGGCGATCACAAACGTCCGGCGCGGTGGCTGCGGCCCCGTGTGTGTGTAGGCATTAGCCGTTGTTTCGCCGCCCGGGGGGTTCGAACGGCTCGACCCAAACGGCAGGGATTGGTTGGCATCGTGGTGGCTGTGCATCGCGAGCCCCCACTGCTTCATGTTGTTGGTGCAAGCCGAGCGACGGCCGGCCTCGCGGGCCGCCTGCACCGCCGGGAGCAGGAGGCCGATGAGCACCCCGATGATGGCGATCACCACCAAAAGCTCGACCAACGTGAAGCCCCTGCGACGCTGCTGAAGAAGGCACATCCCCGCATGCGACGTTTCGACAACCATACATTCCCTCCGCAAGAAACGACGAGGCGATCAAAGCCAAGAAACGCGACGGTGAAGCCTGGCCAGGTGCCAAGCCCCCGACAATTCTTTTTCCCCGTGTCACTAAAAACCTTACATGGTTTTTCCAGCGCCCGGAAAAAAGCCTCGTCTTCGCATGGGGCTCACCCGCCGTGAGCTGACTCAGGCGACCCGCCAGCCATCCCGATACCCCCTTTTCAGGAGGACATTGGCCTCGTCCCGCGAGCTTTTCATCGCGGCTCCGTCCCAGGCAAAGTCCCCGTGGATACGGTAGGCGATGTTGGCCAGAAGCACGGCTTCCGTCAGCGGTCCCGAGTAGTCGAAGTGGCAGCTCGCCGGCGCACCGCCGCGGCAGGCGTTCAACCACTCGCGATGAAATCCTGGCGACCGCTCGATCGTGCTCGGCGGCGCTTTCACGTCGACAAACGCCTCCTCCGGAAAAAGCTTCCAGGAGTCGAAGCCGCACAGAAGCAATCCCTTCGCTCCGATGAAGAGCGTGTTGTGCTTGTCGGCCATCTTCGGATTGACCTGCCCCCATGAATGGAACCAGTCTCTATCACTAGGGTAGCCCTGCCAAGGGATCGCCCCTGTCCGCTTGCTGAGGCGTAGCCGAAGCAAGCGGACAGGGGCGGCGCGACTCCGGTGCCGGGGGCCGGTACCCCAGTGAGCTGTGCGGTCGGAC
>JBIKNV010000086.1:0-8786 GCA_044358475.1 Pirellulales bacterium
TCGAGCAAGCGATCGAGCGCGAGGTCAAGCTTTTCGGGCGTCTCATACGATCCGTCGGCGATGGCCGCCCGGATGGCATTGATCTTGTCGAGGCGGATGTCGCCCGCGTTGCCGGCGGCCTGCACGGCATCGACCGACATAGCCACGGTGTCCCGCACGTCGCCCACGCCCTGATTGACGGCGGCTGAAGCCGCCTTGGCAGCCTCCACGCCCTTGACGCCAGCCACGCCCTGCGAACCGTGTGTCGAAGTGATTCCCCAAATATTCATGATGCGCTCCTTCCAGACAGTGGATCCGATTCCCATCTCCCCCAAGGCTGGCTTTACGGAGCCGACCGTCGGAGGGTTCATTCGAAAATCGCCAGCCGTCAACTTTCTTGGTAATGCCGAACTATTGTTGCCGCGCCACGGTGATCCGGCGATGCCAGATCGACCCGCGACGCGAATCGCCACGCCAACCAATCGTCATCGGCATCGGCGGGGCGGAATCTTGACCCAAATTTTTTCGTTCCTGTGGTGCACGTTGTGCCGTCGAAAAACCCCCGCAGACTGCCCATCCTGCCAGCGGGCGAGGGCTGTGATCCTACATGGCGAATTCCGGTCGCCGCCGCTCGAGCTGGTTTTGAAGCCGCTCGACGATGGCTGAATGCATCTGGCTGACTCGGCTCTCGGAGAGGTCGAGGGTGGCCCCGATCTCCTTCATCGTCAGTTCCTCGTAGTAGTAGAGGATGATGATGAGCCGCTCGTTGCGGTTGAGACCCTTCGTGACCAACCGCATGAGGTCGGCCTTCTGAATCCGCCGCGTCGGATCGTCCCCCTTTTTGTCCTCGAGAATATCGATCTCACGGACGTCCTTGGAGCTGTCGGTCTCACACCATTTCTTGTTGAGGCTCACCAGGCTGGCCGCATTCGCCTCGACGAGAAGCTTCTCGAACTCCTCCCGGGAAAGACCCATGTGCTCGGCCACTTCGGCGTCGGCCGGCGCGCGTCCGAGCTTTGCCTCGAGCGTCTTGACCGCCTCGTTGAGCTTGCTGGCCTTGCTCCGCACGAGACGGGGCACCCAGTCCATCGTTCGCAGTTCGTCGAGCATCGCGCCACGGATTCGCGGCACGCAGTAGGTCTCGAACTTCACACCCCGCGACATGTCGAAGGCGTCGATGGCATCCATCAGGCCAAACGTGCCGGCAGACGTGAGATCGTCGAGTTCGACACCGTCGGGCAGTCGCGACCAGATCCGCTCACCGTTGTAGCGAACCAACGGGAGATAGATCTCGATGAGCTTATTACGCAACGCCTCGTTGGACTGATCCTTCTTGAAGGTCTTCCACAGTTCGTGGATTTCCTCGGGCGTCATCTGGGTCGATTGATAGGCCACGTCGTCACTCCTTTGAGTAGTGTCCGATCCGAGTAACTTCGGCGGATCGGTCCTCCGTCCTTGAATCGTTTTCCAGGCGCCCCTGCGGCTTGCCTGGCTTGCCCATCCGGGCGGGCTGTTTGCGGGAGCGGTCTAGGCCGCCCGTGATACCTCCTCGTCTGCGATCGTCGTGAACAGTTCCACCCGGGGCTCGTCGGCAATCTCCTCCTCGGCGAACACCTGGATCTCCGGCACGGGGCGGGCCAGCGCCGCGCGGACGCGGCTGCGGGCGGCACCGGGCACGACCAGCACTGGCGCGGTCCCCCGCTCGATGCCCGGGCGGGCGGCACGGCGGAGGCGGGCGACCAGCTGTGGTGTCGGCTGCGCCCCGGCATCCTTGAACAGCGTTGCGAGCGTGGCCGGCGCGAGCCGCATCACGACCAGCCGGCCTTCAGCAGTGCGGGCCCGGCGGCAGATCGTGCGGGCGATGTGGCGACGCACGATCTCGGCGAGCGCCTCGGGCTCGCGTCCCTCCTCCGCATGATCGGCCATGATTTCCAACAATTCCGCCAGCGGCCTGACCGGGATGCGTTCCCGCAACAAAACCTGCAGCGTGCGGTGGATGCGTGCCACGGTGAGCACGCCTGGCACGATCTGGTCGACGACGGCCGGCTGTGTGCTGCGGAGCGACTCAATGAGTCTGGCCACGGCATCGCGGGTGAGCAGACGATCGGCGTTGCTACGGATGGATGCCTCGATGCCGCGGGCGACCACGGTTGTCTCGTCGTACACGTCGGCGGCGTGGCGACGGGCGGTCTCAGCCTGCGCCTGTCCGACCCACGCGCCCCGGCGACGAGACAGCGGTTCGACATCTTCCTCGCCTTCCACGTCCAGATCGGCACCCGCTGGCGGCACCACGAACCATTTCGCGACAGGGATTTCCATCTCGTGGATCGCCTCTCCCGTGACGGTGATTCGGACGACGCGGTCGGGCAGCGTTCCGTCATCGCGGAATTGGATTGCCGGCACCAGCAGGCCGAGGTCACCGGCCACACGATTGCGGAGGTCGGCCGCGGCCGCGATGAGCGGCGCTGCCGAAGCGGCTGCCGGCTCCTGGGTGATCAGGCGAATGAGCCCACGACCCAACTCGACGACGATCCGCTCGTCGGCGAGGACCGCTTCGGCGAGCGAGGATGCGGCAGTCGATGACGATGGCGGGGTTGCGGGCGCAATGCTTGCCGCGGGCCGTCTGCCTCGGCGGTGCACGATCCAGGCAGCCGCGATCGTCAGCCCGGCCATCCCGGCCAGCGGAGCCGGAGGCAGGTCGGTGAAACTCAGCAGGCCGAGAAAAACGGCGGTGATTGCCAGCACGTGGGGGCGAGCGGCGAACTGGCGGCCGAACTCCTGTGACAGGTCGACAGCATGGCTTGACCGTGAGATCAGCAATCCCATGGCCACCGAAACCAACAGCGACGGCACGGCACTGGCAAGCCCGTCGCCGATCGTGAGCCGTGAAAAAACGCTCACCGCCTTCGGAATCGGCATGCCATGCTGGGCGACTCCGATCGCGAGGCCTCCGACAAGGTTCACCAGTGTGATGATCACGCTCGCCACGGCCTCGCCGCGGACGAACCGGCTCGCACCATCCATGCTGGCGAAGAAATCGGCCTGCCTCTGCAGATCAACCCGCATCTCACGTGCCTGGTCGCGGGTGATCGTGCCAGCCTGGACTTCGGTGTCGATCGCCATCTGTCGTCCCGGCAAGCCGTCGAGTGCAAACCGGGCGGCTACTTCGCTCGTTCGCGTGGAGCCGGCGGTGATCACGACGAACTGGATGATGGCGATGATCGCGAAGATCACCGCTCCCACGACGATGTCGTTGGCGGCGACAAATTCACCGAACGCCTGCACCACGCCGCCAGCCGCCGCACCCCCGTCGATCGCAGCCCGGGTAAGAATAAGCCGCGTGGTGGCGATGTTGAGCACCAGCCGAATCAGTGTGGCCCCCAGCAGGAATGTGGGGAAGATGCTCATTTCGAGCGGTGTGCGGGCGGCCAGCGCGCCCAGCAGGGCCAACACCGAGACGGTGAGGTTGGCGGCCAGCATCACGTCGACTATTGCGGCCGGCACCGGGGCCATGACCACCAGCACGGCCAGGAGAATCGCCGCGGGGATCAGGTAGTCGAGCAACTGGGCCGAAATTCCCCGTGGAACCGCAACGGAGGTGCCGGCTGGCTGCGCCATGATCTGAGGCATAGGACTCGCTGAGAACGAAAAACCAACAACGGACCCGTCACCCTGAAAAGTGACAGAGGGGGCCGCGTGAGGGTCGGACGGTAGCGAAGCGGTGAGACACCGTCCAGATCGCTGGAACGGTGCTACAATGCCGCGATTCACGATCATCCCTGCATCGCGGCCTATGCATTTCGCCCGTTTTGGATTGGAATTCGACTATCCCGACAACTGGTCGGTCGACACCGATGCCAACGATGCGGAGACGCCCGCGGTGACGGCCCAAGCCCCCGACGGCGGCTTTTGGTCAGTCAGCGTCCATCCGTCCGGCTCTGATCCGGAGAGCCTGACACAGGCCGTCTCCCAGCAGATGCAGGAGGAGTATCGCGATCTCGACACCGAAGCGGCCAGCGACGAAGTGGCAGGTCTCCTGCTCCGCGGCTTCGATTTCAACTTTTACTGCCTTGATCTCACGAACACCGCCCAGGTGCGGGCTCTGGCAACGCCGGCCGCGACCTACGTCGTCTTCTGTCAGGCGGAAGATCGGGAGTGGGACCGCATCAGCCCGGTCTTTGCCGCCATGACCGCCAGTTTTGCACGGTCGCTGCCGTGATCGTGCCGGCGGCGGGGCACATGTCTGATGGTAACGCGGCTCGGGGTTTTCGCTTCTGTTTACGTGTTTTGGGCAGCGATCTAAGATTCTGGCTTGTTGACGTCTGTTCATGATCGATGTCAGTTCCTGTTGAAAGTCAATCTCTTGTTCCCAACCGCCGTACTCCTCGCCGATGCCGCACTCGCCGGCACGCCTGACCTGCCCGCCGGCGACAGCCCGATTCAGATGATCCACTGGCTCATCTTCGGGGCTGCGGTGGCCGTGCTCCTCGTGCTTGATCTGACGGTCTTCCACAAGAACTCTCACGAGCCGAGTCTGCGAGAGAGCGCCTTCTGGACCTGTTTCTGGTCGGCGCTGGCCCTCTGCTTCAATGGGCTCGTCTGGTGGTGGCTGGGGCCGCAGCCGGCGATCGAGTTTCTTACCGGCTACCTCGTCGAGTGGTCGTTGTCGATGGACAACGTCTTCGTGTTCGCCGTCGTCTTCGCCTACTTCGGCGTGCCGCTAAAATATCAGTACCGCGTTCTTTTCTGGGGCATCCTTGGCGCGGTGATCATGCGGCTCACATTCGTTCTGCTGGGGGCCGAACTGGTGGAGCGGTACAAGTGGGTGCTGTGGGTGTTCGGGGCGTTTCTCGTCTACACCGGGCTGAAGCTCGCCTTCAGCAAAGATGATCACGATCCGGGTGACAACCTGCTCATCAAGACGATCCGCCGTGTCATTCCGGTGGCCTCGCATTCCAACGGCGACCGGTTCTTCATTCGAGAGAATGGGCGGCTGATGGCGACGCCGCTGTTTCTCGTGCTCCTCGTCGTGGAGAGCACCGACGTGCTCTTTGCCGTCGACAGCGTTCCGGCCATCCTCGGCGTGGTGTCGAAGGGCACTCACTACATGCGGTTTATCGCCTTCACAAGCAATGTCTTCGCGATCCTCGGACTGCGGGCGCTCTACTTCCTGCTGGCCGGCGTGATGGATCTGTTCCGCTTCCTGAATTACGGTCTGTCGGCGGTGCTCGTCTTCGTCGGTGGCAAGATGATCGCGGAGGCAGCCCGGCACAATGAATGGCTGGCCGGGCTCGGCGGCTGGGATGCCCACGCCAAGGGGCATCTCGTCCACCCGGCCGTGTCCCTCCTGGTGATCGTGACCTTGATCGGCACCAGTGTCGTTGCTTCCCTGATGTTTCCTGAGCGGCGCGACGGTGCCGAGATCGCCGGGCATGGCGATCGGTCACCGCCGGCCTGAAACGATCTGGCGATACAGACCCTCGTGGGCCGTGGCCATGTGATCGGCACGGTGGCGACCCCGGGCAAGGGCGTGACCGTGGGTGGCCATCCGTTGCCGCGCCTCGGCATCGTCGAGCACGTCGATGATCACGCTGGCGAGGGCGGCTATGTCGCCCGGTGCATGCAGTCGGCCGGCCTGTTCATTATCAAGCAGTTCAGGAAACGCGCCGTGAGCCGGGGCGACGACCGGCACGCCCGCGGCCATCGCCTCGATGACGGGGATGCCCTTCGCTTCGGGAAAGACGGTGGGCATCGCGAAGAGGTCGATCGAATCGAGTAGGGCCAGCTTCTCAGAGCGATCGACCTGGCCGAGCCAGGTGATCTGTTCCGCCACGCCCAACTCCCTGGCGGTTTTCAGACATCGGGCGATGTAGTCGCGCTCGGCGTCGACCACGGCGCCGGCGGCGCGGAGCGTCGCGTCGTGCTTTTTCCGTACGAGCGGCAAGGCCCGGACGAGAAGGTCGAGGCCTTTTTCCGGGCAGGCCCGGGCGAGCGACCCGATCACAAACCGCGGGCCGGCGGTGGGTGCGCGAGCAGCCGCAGGAAATCCAGCGGGATCGATGCCGTGCGGGATCACCTCGATCCGTCCTCGCGACACGGCAAGATAGTCGGCCATGAAGTCGGCGAAGAACTGGTTGAGCGCGACGAAGCGATCGACGTCGCGGGCCCGTTCGCGAAGAAGGTCGCGGATCTGTGAGTAGGCCGGCTCGGGAATCTTCTCGATGAAGATGTCCTCGCCTGAGAGGCTGCAGGCGATGCCCGCGCCCGTCGTCTCACGGATGCGGCGGGCCATGCCGAGGAGCAGCGCATTGGAGAGATGGACGACGTCGGGCTGAAGCTCGTGGTCGAGCAACTGGCAAAGTTTCTCGATCTCCTTCCGCTGATGGCCGCGCTCGCCGTGGAGCGACGACACCGTGAGCGGGCCGAGGTCGGCCGGCCGCATCTCACCCGTGCGGCTCGACAGCCACCCGAGCAGCCGGGGTGAGTCGAGGATTCGGTCGAGAAACCAGGGCGTGTGGCGAAAGAAGGCGACGTTCTCCTGGAGCCAGACGTTCACGCCCCCCATCACGATCCGCGGCTCGGCGACGTTCTCCTCGTCGGTCGTCGTCGGCACGTAGGCCGGCAGAAGAATGGCGTCAGATCCCCGGGCCCGCAGCGACCGCACGAGCGTGTTGTCGTGGAGGCACGAGCCGCAGAGCCGCCCCCCTGCCCCGGCGGTGATGTGCACAATCCGCATTCCTCAGGCTCCATTGTTTTGCTGGCCGGTTCGTCGGGCTCGGGGTTGCCCGTACCACGTCGCCGGACGTTCGTGGAGGGCATCCTGCCCTCCACTCACTCGATGCCAGCTTCGCTCTCGGCATCCTGCCTCCGCTCGCTGCCAACGCCGGCTCCCTGGCACGGGCAACCCCTCGCTCAATCACTATATGCTGCCTGGCCGGAGGGTAGGCCTCTACCGTCGCGGCGGTCGAGGGAGACGAGCACGAGCGCGAGGTCGGCGGGTGTGATTCCGCTCATACGGCCGGCCTGGGCCAGCGTGCGGGGTCGAATGCGTTCGAGTTTCTCACGGGCCTCGGCCCGCAGGTGGCGCACGGCTGCGTAATCAAAACCTTCGGGGATGATCCGCTCGGAGAGCTGTTGCCGTTTCGCGATCCGTTCCCGCTCGACGGCGAGATAGCCTGCGTAGCGGATGTCGGTCTCGATCTGGGTCGCCACATCACGCGACACAGCCACCAGCTCGGGCCGGGCTGCTACGACGTGCTCCCAGCGGACCTCGGGCCGCTTGAGCCGGTCGGCGAGCGTGACCCCATCGACGCGATGCCCGGCGAGAACTGCGAGCGTGGCGTCGATCTCCGCCAGTTTGCGGTCGAGTCGTGCGATCCGCTCCGGCTGGGCCAGGCCCAGCCGGATGGCCGTGGGCGTGAGCCGACGGTCGGCGTTGTCGTGTCGCAGGGCGAGCCGATGCTCGGCCCGGCTCGTGAACATCCGGTACGGCTCGTCGACTCCGCGGGTGACGAGATCGTCGATTAGCACACCGATGTAGGAGTTTTCCCGTTCGAGGATGAGTGGGTCACGCCAGGTGAGAGCACGTGCCGCGTTGGTGCCCGCCACGAGCCCCTGGGCCGCCGCCTCCTCGTAGCCGGTGGTACCGTTGATCTGGCCGGCACAAAACAGTCCGCGGACCCGCTTGCTCTCGAGCGCGGGAGTGAGCTGGTCGGGGGGGCAGTAGTCGTATTCGACGGCGTAGCCATACCGCATGATCCGAGCCCGCGCGAGCCCCGGCACCAGCCGGATCATCGCGTCCTGCACGTCGCGGGGCAGGCTCGTCGAGATGCCGTTGACGTATATCTCCCGCGTCCGCCGCCCCTCGGGCTCGAGAAACAGCTGATGGCTTTCCTTGTCGGCAAACCGCACCACCTTGTCTTCGATGCTCGGGCAGTACCGCGGTCCACGCGACTCAATCTGGCCCGTGTACATCGGTGCCCGATGCAGATTCGACCGGATCAGGTCGTGGATCTCCGGCGTCGTACGGGTGATCCAGCAGACCATCTGCTCTTGCTGGATCGTGTCGGAGAGAAAGGAAAAGGGCTGCGGTTCGGCATCACCGGGCTGTTCCTCGAGCTGCGAGAAATCGATCGACGTGGCTGACAGCCGGCAGGGGGTGCCCGTCTTGAACCGGTCGATCGTGATGCCCGCGCGGACCAGTGCCCGACTCACGCCCGATGTCGTTCCCTCCCCTGCCCTGCCACCGGCGGTCTGTGCTTCGCCGGTGTGCATCACTGCCTGCAGAAACGTGCCGGTCGTGAGGACGACCGACGGGGCGCGGTACTCGGCGTCACCGCGCACCCGCACGCCCGCCATTTTCCATGCAGCGGCACCGAGGCCGGGCTCTGCAAACGGTTCGAGGAGCAGGTCTTCCGCGGTCTCCTGACGGAGGTCGAGATTCGGCGTCTCCTCGACGATCCGCTTCACCTCCATCTGGTAGAGACGCTTGTCGGCCTGGGCGCGGGGGCCATGCATCGCCGGGCCTTTCGAACGGTTGAGCACGCGAAATTGAATGCCGGTGGCATCGATTGCCTGGCCCATGATGCCGCCGAGCGCGTCGACCTCGCGGACGAGCTGCGCCTTGCCGACACCGCCGATGGCTGGGTTGCAGCTCATCTGGCCGACGGTGTCGAGGTTGGCCGTGAGCAGCGCGACGCGGCTACCGAGCCTGGCCGCGGCGCAGGCCGCTTCCACGCCGGCATGCCCGGCGCCGACGACGACCACGTCATACTCGTAGCGACACGTCATGATCGTGATTGTAATCG
>JBIKNV010000087.1:0-8756 GCA_044358475.1 Pirellulales bacterium
GGTCGAGCGGTTTGAGGCACTCATGGACGGCCTCGCCTGGGCCTGGGCCGGCGAGGTAGTGGCCGAGCCGGTGCTCACGATCACGGGCACTGCCGGCACCACGATCCGCATGACCATGGCCGACCTGTCCCAAGCCTGGCGACGCATCTCTTTGAAACACTCATAACCCAGCGCCTCTCACCGATGCTCTCACCCCGCGCCCTGATTCTCCGTGCTCCCGGCACCAACTGCGACTATGAGACGGCCCACGCCTTCGAGCGGGCTGGGGCGATCGCCCGCCGCATGCATGTCCGCGCCCTCGCTGAAAAGCCCGCGCTGGCCGACGACTTCCAGATCCTCTGCATCCCCGGCGGTTTTTCGTACGGCGATGACATTGCCAGCGGCCGCATCTTCGCCTTGGAGTTGAAGTTGCGGCTCGGCGACGCGCTGCTCAAGTTTCGCGACAAGGGGGGCCTGATGCTCGGCATCTGCAACGGCTTCCAGGTGCTCCTGCAGACGGGACTTCTGCTCGATGGCCAGGCAACGCTCGCCCACAACACCTCCGGCCGATTCGTCGATCGCTGGGTGCACCTGCGGGCGACGCCGGGCAAATGCGTCTTCCTGCAAGGGATCGACTGCTGCGAATTGCCCGTCGCGCATGCGGAGGGACGGTTCGTCACCCGCTCTCCCGCGGACATGGCCGCGCTCGACGCCGCCGGGCAGCTCGTGCTTCGCTATACGCCCGACGCATCGGGAGCGTCGACGAATCCCAACGGCGCGATGGGCGACGTGGCCGGCGTCTGCGACGAAACAGGGCGAGTCTTCGGCCTCATGCCCCATCCCGAGCGGTTCGTCGATGCCACGCAGCATCCATCCTGGAACGGCCGCCTCGACCCCACCGCCGCCGGTGCCGGGCTCACCATCTTCGCCAATGCCGTCAGGGCGGTGGCATGATGTACGAAACCCTCGCCATCCTGGCCTCGGGTTTCTTGCCGGCCTCCGGCCGGAAGGGGGCGTCGCCTCCAGCGACGCGGTCCTCAGTGGTGTCAATCGGCTGCTGACGTCGCCATCCTGGCCTCGGGTTTCTTGCCGGCCTCCACCAGCCCGCCGGCTCGCGCCTGGCGGCTATGTGGGAATGGCTCGCGCCTGGCGGCTATGTGGGAATGGCTCGCGCCTGGCGGCTCCCTGCCCTTCCCCAGGAAGCCCCGGGCGCAAGCCCGGGGGCCAGCAACAACGCCGATCGTGCGGCCGCCCGCCGGCTCGCGTCTGGCGACTATGTGGGACGTGACCAGATTGCGGTCTTTTTCTTCTGTTTCGCGGTTGCCCGCTCGCCAGCGGTTTCCTACCCTCCCGCGGCGTTTTTCTGGCTCAGCGTCCGTCGGTTTCGCCATGTTCAGCCATCTTCTTCCTTGGGCGCTGGTTCTCTGCCTGGCGACCGGCTGCCGGCTGGCAATCTTCGCGCCGACCGAATCTGTGAAGAAGGATGCCGGCGACACGATCTCCGTCGGCAGTGGATCCAAGTCTGAGCCGCGGACGATCCCCTGCGAGCTGGTGTTCATCCGCTACGGTGAGCACGACGAACAACTGACCACCGACGTGTGGAACCTCACCGACGAGCAGGTGCTCGATGGCGATGTGCGCCGCCGGCTGCACGCCAATGGGCTGCGGGTGGGCGTGATCGCGACGGCCCTTCCACCGGATCTGCAGCAGCGATTCACCTCCCCAATCGATCCGGCCCTCGACACGATCGCCACGCCCTCGCTGATCGAGGCTCCCGCCGTGGTGCGGCAGACCCTTCGGCTCCTGCCCGGCCGCGAAAACGAGGTGCTCGCTTCCAGCGGCATCGGTGAGTTGATCCTCATGGAGAGCATTGATGACGCAGTGCGAGGAGCGACCTATCGCGATGCGAGCGCCGTGTTCGAGGTGCGGGCCTGGCCGTCGGCGAATGGGAAGGTGCGGGTGCAGGTCTGCCCCGTGATCAAGCATGGCCCCACGGAACGGACGTGGGTCGGCGATGATGGCGTGTTTCGCCTCGAGGCGGGTCAGAAGCGTCACGAACTCCATCACCTCCTCTTTGAAGCGACGCTCGCGCCGGAATCGATCCTCCTGGTGAGCTGCGCGGGCGACGCCTCGTCGACCGTCGGCGATGCATTTTGTCGCGACCCCGACAATGCCATCGCCGGACGACGCCTCGTCGCCCTGCGGCCACTGGCCCGCATGCCCGACCCCCTCTTCACCGCCAAAGAGTGAGTGTTGGCTCGGGTGAAACTGCGGGGTTTTGGCAAAACGCTCCTGCCTCCCCGGATTGGCATGCTCTGCGGCGCGTGATTGTGCCGATTCAACCGACACTGCCCGGGAGTCTTGCCATGCCGAAAACGCCATCCACCACCCGTTCCCAGCGCCCCAAGGCCCTGACCGTGTTCACTGCCGCCTTCGTGGCAGGTGCGGTGGCTGCCGTGGGGATCAATCGCGCGCTGGACGTTCACCTCGCCCAGGCCAAGCCCCAGGTGGAGTGTGAACCGATCTTCGTCGCCCTGCGGGATCTGGCCCAGGGGTCACCCGTGACGATCTGGGACGTGGCCCTGCGGGACTGGCCCAAGGCGATGCTGCCGACCACGGCACTCCGGGCCGACGACCGTTTCGAAGGGATGCTCGTGAAGCATCCGGTGCGGGAAGGCCAGCCACTGTTGTCAGTGCAACTGATGAAGGCAGAAGCCCGTGCGATCCCAGCGGATGCGGTCGAGCACGTGGCGGAGACCTACGCGCCGCGGACCTTCCAGCCGGCGCCGGCATCCCAGCCCGACGCCGACTTGTGGGCGGCTACACACGAGCCGACACCGCAGGCTCTTGCTGACGCGAAGCCGGTCGTCGCCCCTCACCATGACGTGGTGGCGAGCGAGCCGGTTGTGACGGAAGAGACCATTTCGCCCATCAAGGAAAGCACCCCTCCGGCCACTCTCGCCGCCGAAGCGGCATTCCCTCCGGCTGAGATAACGATTCCGGAGCCAATCCCCGCGCCCATGGTCGATGAGGTCGTGACCACGGCCGACATTCCGCCGTCAGCCGCTGTCGAAGAGCCCGCTCCGATGGCGAGCGTCGACCAGTCCACAGCGCGCACGCCGGCTCAGCCCGAGACACCGGCCGAGCCAAGTGAGCCTGTGCAATCAGTCACGCAGGCCGAACCGGAGTCCACGCCAGCGCAGCCGGTGGCGGCCACGCCCAGGCGGTATCTGGTGGTGCCGGAGCGGATCGCTATCCAGGCGGAAGCCTCGTTTACGTCACCCGCACCTCAGACGGAACCTCAGCCGGAACCGACTGAAGGTCTGGCCCAGCCTCCGCAAGCCCAACCGTCTCCGGCAGAGGTCGTTCAGCAGAAGCAGGCTCCCGCCACGAAGCCGACGACGCAGGGCTCGACAGCTCGGTCGAAAGCGGTTCCACGAGTCGCCCAGGCCCCCACGCTCGAAACGCATCCCAATACCGAGCCCCAGCAGCCGGTGTCGGCACTCGATGGCCTGTTCCCCAATCTCCGCGCTACGTTCGGCGCAGTTGATGAGGAAATGCAGAAGATTCGTCAGCAACGGGCAGCCCAAGAGCGCACCGCCCAGGAGCGGCAGCAAGCCGGCGCCGCTCAAGGCAGACAACAGCCCTCGCAGAAGCAGAAGCAACAGCCGCCGCAACAGAACAACCAGCCGCCGCGGTCCGCCCGCTGGCCTTGGTCATTCGGCCGCTGATGCACTCCTGCACTCGATGACAAGTTTACCGGTGAGGCCGCCGGTGCGGTGAATCGTGCTCGCCTCTTGGATCGCATGGGCCTCCGCGGTGGCCTCCAGCGGAAGCACGCGGTCGATTGGCACCCGCAAGGCTCCCGCGGCCAGCCAGCGGTTGATGTCGACGGCCGCTGCGGCCTGCGTGTGGCTCGACGCCTTGAACATGACGAATCCATAGAGCCGGCACTGCTTCACATAGAATGGTCCCACTGGAAACGGCGGCCGGGCGTCGCGGCCCGCCATGATCACCATCCGCCCGCCATCGCCCAGCATCTCGACTGCTTGGTCAAACGCCGGCTCGCGGATTGTCTCCCAATAGACATCGACGCCATCCGGAGCCGCCGCACGGACCGCCGCACGCATCGCAACGGAATCGTGGTAATCGACCACCACGTCGGCGCCGAGCCGCTTCACCATCTCCCGCTTCTGCTCCGTGCCGGCTGAGGCGATGACGCGGGCGCCCAAGGCCTTGGCGATCTGCACCACCGCCGTGCCCACTCCACCTGACCCGCCGTTGACGAAGATCGTCTCGCCCCGCGCGAGCCGGGCGTGATCCACCAGGCCGAGGTGGGCCGTGATCGAGACGAGCGCCGCCGCTGCCGCGTCACGGTCGCGTACGCCATCCGGTGTCGGGTAGAGCCACCGTTCGTCAACCGCGGCCAACTCGGCGAACGTGCCCTGCCTGCCGAGCACACCCTGATTGGAACCCCATACCCGCATGCCCGGACGGAACCGGTCGGCATCGCTTCCCACGGCCACCACCTCACCAGCCAGGTCACAGCCGACGATGAACGGAAACGAGAGCGGCATCGCCACCGTGCCAGCCCGCACATACGTATCGATGGGGTTGACCGCGCAGGCTTTGACGGCGACGAGCACCTCACGGGGTCCGGGCAGGGGGTCGGGCAGTTCGCCCACGACGATTGATTCCGGACCGCCCGTCTGCCTGATGAATGCCGCTTTCATTGCTGTTGCGGGCGTGCCGTCGCCCACATCCCTGCACCCACCGCCCCGAGCACCGCACCGAGTGCCCCGATCACAAGCAACGCCCGTGAGACACCTTGCCAAAAAGAAGACCGCTGCTGCAGCCTCTTTTCATCCGGCAGCGGTGGCCGATCGACGCCCGACTGCGACAGTTCCCTCCAGGCCTGGAAAATCTGCTTGTCACTTGCGGCAGCCACGTTGGCCCGAATCGTTTCCGACGTGATCGTGGCGCGTGGGGGCACCGCCAGCACGCTGGCACCAGACCATGCCAGCACTGTCGTGATACCACCGGCCAGCATGCAGGCGTGCGCGAGTCTCCAGCCCACGCGGGACGGCGACTGTCCACGCTGGACCGCCTTCAGGCGGCTGAAGTCACGCAGCTTCGGCACGGCGACCTCGCGGCCGCAGGCCGGGCAAGCCACGGTGCCTCCCGCCTGGCCGCTGGTGATCGAGATCGCATGTGAGCATGCGCACGGCAGCAGGAATGATTTCATGAGAGCGATCCGGAAGAGGCTTGAACAAGAAGGGCCGCAGAAACACTTCCGCCGGAAACTTTTACCACCAGACGCCCCTTTTTCGGAATTTTGTCCATTCGGCACACCAAAAAAAGTTGGCTTTCTCGCGCCCGTGGCGACATAATCTCAAGCCCCCGGAACCTGCGGCCAACCCCCGGATGGTCCCCCCTTTTTTCTCCCTCGTCAACCGGCCTTTGCCCAGCGATTCCAAACCCCCCATCCGCCTGAAAGCGGTTCGTGCCCGGGCTGTTTTTGGGCCACTGGACTTGGTCGGGCCTTGAATCACACTGTCGACTTCACGAATGATGCATCGGTGCCTGGAAGCACCCCGCGGGTGAACAATCGCCTGATCATGTTTGCCTGTTCATGGTTGTAGGATCCTGAAGGAGCTTTCACTTGTACGACTCGCTGCTGGACGAACTCGAAGACGATGTTGTCTCCAATCCGCAGGAAGTTGAGGAACTGACCGAAAAGGTCGTGAACGCCGAGGAGGCCGACGCCGAACTTCTCGATGACGACGCCGATGCTCCGGTGATTCCAGAAGGCGAACTCGCCGAGGACGCAGACGTCGAGTCCAACGGCGACGCCGAGGAAGTGCTCGCCGAGCAGGTCGAAAACTGGTCTGACGACCCGGTCCGCATGTACCTGACGCAGATGGGCGAGATTCCCCTGCTCACCCGTGCCCAGGAGATCTATCTCGCTCGTCAGATCGAGACGACCCGGGCCCAGTTCCGTGCCAAGTTGCTCGAGTGCGAATTCGTCTGCCAGCAGGCCTTCAAGGTGCTGTCGCGGGTGCATCGCGGCGAACTTCCCTTCGACCGCACCGTGCAAGTGTCGGTGACCGACCGGCTGGAGAAAGACCAGATCCTGGGACGGTTGCCTCACAACCTGAAGACGCTCGATGTTCTGCTCAAGCAGAACAAGGCCGACTACCGAATCGCCCTTTCCAAGAAGCGAAAGATGGTGGAGCGGCGGCAGGCCTGGGCGAGGCTTGGCCGGAGGCGGCAGCGGTGCGTGCGGCTCATCGAAGAACTCGGCCTGCGGACGCAGCGGATCGAGGCGATGATCCCGACGCTCGAAGGCTTCGTGTCGCGGCTGAAGGAACTCAAGACGAAGATCGATGCCCACAAGCGGACGAAGCAGCCTCCGTCGGCGCGAGCCCAACTGGTTGACGAATACCGTGCGATTCTCAAGGCCTGCCAAGAGACGCCGCGGAGCCTCAAGCGGCGGGTCGACCAAATTCGCGTGATCTTCGCGAAGTATCAGAAAGCGAAGCGGGGCCTGTCGGAGGGCAATCTCCGCCTCGTGGTCTCGATCGCCAAGAAGTACCGCAACCGCGGCCTGTCGTTCCTCGACTTGATCCAGGAAGGCAACGCCGGATTGATGCGGGCGGTCGACAAGTTCGAGTATCGCCGCGGCTTCAAGTTTTGCACCTACGCCACCTGGTGGATCCGGCAGGCGATCACCCGCGCGGTAGCCGACCAGAGCCGCACGATCCGCATTCCGGTGCACATGGTCGAGACGATGAGCCGCGTGCGGAACGTCGCCCGCCAGCTGCTGCAGGAGTACGGTCGTGAGCCAACGATCGAGGAGATCGCTGCCCGGGCCGGAACGCCGGTGGACGAGACGCGTCGCGTGACGGCGATGAGCCGCTACCCGATCAGCCTCGATCGCCCGGTGGGCAACAGCGAAGACAGCCACTTCGGTGATCTGCTTCCCGACACCGGCGCAGAAAACCCGGCCGTCGGCGCCGCCCAGGAAATGCTTCGCAACCGGATCGCAAAAGTCTTGAAGAGCCTCTCATACCGTGAGCGGGAAATCATCAAACTCCGCTACGGCCTTGGCGACGGCTACAGCTACACGCTCGAAGAGGTGGGCCACATCTTCAAGGTGACCCGTGAGCGGATCCGGCAGATCGAAGCGAAGGCGGTTCGGAAGTTGCAGGCCCCGGCCCGCAGCGAAGAGCTGTCTGGGTTCTTGGACTAAGCGACGGCACGGAAAGCCCACAGGTTGTCAGGGCTCAACTCGCCCAACCCGGCTCGGGGTCGCCTGTGCCATCTCGCCGGACGTTCGCGAAGGGCTTCGTGCCCTTCTCTCTCTCCCTGATAGCTGCGCTCTCGGCATCCTGCCTCCGCTTGCTCTCAAGGCCGGCTCAATTGGCACAGGCACCCCCAAGCCTTGTCGATTAGCAAGCTGCGCCGGATTCGTGAGCGGTGTTGCCACGGGTTCGGTCGAGGCGAAGGGCTACCCGTGCTCCGGGAGCCGGCTTTGGCAGCGAGCGCAGGCATGGATGCCGAAAGCGAAGCTGGCAGAGAGTGAGCAAAGGCCTGGAGGGCCGAAGCGAACGTCCGGCGACGGGGCACGGGTAGCCCTTCGCCGGTTTGAGCGAGAAGACTTTCCTCGGCGAGCACCGCAAACTTGGGTACCCGCGTTCGTGGGGCTATACTCGAAAAGCGAGTCCGCCGATCGACCCCGCTCTTGGGTCCGCGTCGGAGCCCCCAGTGGCCCGACGGCGACGTGGACGTTTTCCAACGGAGTGATCCAATGGTAAACGGACGTGAATATGCGGCCCGTCGGTACGCGATGAACTGGCTGCTGCCGGCAGTGCTTATGGCGTCGTTGGCTGTCGGCAACGAGCCGGTGTCGTTCAATCGCGACATCCGTCCGATCATGTCGGACACCTGCTTCCACTGCCACGGCAACGACGCCGGCACCCGCGAGGCCGGCCTGCGGCTTGATGTCCGCGAGGCGGCCCTCAAGCAGACCGCGGGGGGCGTGGTACCGATCGTGCCGGGCGACCCCGACTCCAGCGGCATCATTCAACGGATTTTCGACACCGACGATCCGATGCCGCCGGAGTCGGCCCACAAGCCGCTGACCGAGGTGCAGAAGGAACTCTTCCGCCGGTGGGTTGCCGAGGGAGCCATCTACGAACCGCACTGGGCGTATGCACCGCTATCCCGCCCGGCTGTGCCTGCCGGCTTCGAAACCGCAAACCCCATCGACGCGTTCATCCAGGCGCGGCTCGCAGCACGGGGGCTCGAGCCCTCGCCCGCCGCTCCGCAGCATGTCATCGCGCGGCGGCTTGCGCTCGATCTCACGGGACTGCCCCCGGAAGCGGCGGTGCCAGTGGTCGGAATCCCGCCGACGGAGAGCGGACTCGTTGACGCCCTCCTCGCATCGCCCCACTACGGTGAGCGGATGGCTGTCTGGTGGCTCGACATCGCCCGCTTTGCCGACACGGTCGGCTTTCACGGCGACCAAAACCAGCGGATCTTTCCCTACCGCGATTACATCATCGAAGCGTTCAACACCAACAAACGGTTCGACGACTTCACCCGCGAACAACTAGCCGGCGACCTGTTGCCGAATCCCACCACGCAGCAGCTCGTCGCCACCGGCTACAACCGGCTCAACATGATGACCCGCGAAGGGGGCGCCCAGCCGAAGGAATACCTCGCAAAGTATGGCGCCGAGCGGGTGCGATCGGTGGCGGCAGCCTGGTTTGGCA
>JBIKNV010000109.1:0-7741 GCA_044358475.1 Pirellulales bacterium
ATCTCGCGGTACGTGGGCAGCGGCCAGAGGTCGTCCGGCAGAATCGCCTCGATCTGATCGGCTGTCTCCCGGAGAGACATCATCGCCGGAATCACCGCGTCGTGAGAGTGGCGAGCCTCGGCAGCCACGTCGCCACCGGCGTGGTGCTCGGCCACGGCCTCGAGCGCCTCAATCTTTCGCTCCAATTGGCCCACGAGGTGGGTCAGCTTTTCGAGCGTGCCCATGTGAACCTCGCGGCCGAGCGCCTTGAGCTTGGAGGCCGTGTCGACCAGTTCGCCCTGGTACCGGTAGCCGGCCGGCAGGATCATCGTCTTGGCGATCTGCAGGGCCGAGCTGGCCTCGGTGTGGATGTCCTTGCAGTACCGCTCCATGTAAATTTCGTAGCGGCTGCGAACCTCCCGCTCCGAGAGCACGCCGTAGGTGCCGAAGAGGGCGATCGTCTTCGGGTCGAGGAGCACGGCGAGCGCCTCGGGTGAGGATCGTAGGTTGGGCAGGCCACGGCGCCGGGCCTCGTCATGCCACTCCTGCGAGTAGCCGTTGCCATTGAAGATCACGGCCTTGTGATCGGTGATGATCCGCTGCAGGAGCGCTGCCACCGCAGCGGGCAGCCGCGACGGATCGCCGCCCGTGGCCTTCTCCAATTCAACCGCCACGAAGTCGAGGCTCTCAGCCACGATCGTGTTGAGAGCCACGAGGGGCCCGGCGATCGACTGGCTCGAGCCGACTGCGCGAAACTCGAACTTGTTGCCCGTGAAGGCGAAGGGGCTCGTTCGATTGCGGTCGCCGGCATGCTTGGGGAGCGTGGGGAGCGTGTCGACGCCGACGGTGAGCGTGCCGATCGCCTTGGAGCCGGTCAATTTCCCCTTCTCGATCTGCTCGAACACATCGGTGAGTTGGTCGCCGAGGAAGATCGACATGATCGCCGGCGGGGCCTCGTTGGCCCCGAGCCGATGGTCGTTGGCGCTGGAAGCCACGACCGCCCGCAGCAGGTCGCCGTGGCGATGCACGCCCCGGATCACTGCGGCGCAGAAGACGAGAAACTGCATGTTGTCGTGAGGCGTGTCACCCGGGTCGAGCAGGTTGCCGAGCCGGCAGCCGAGCGACCAGTTGACATGTTTGCCAGAGCCGTTGATCCCCGCGAACGGCTTTTCGTGGAGCAGGCAGGCCATGCCGTACTTCGTCGCCACACGGGTGAGCATCTGCATGATCGACTGCTGATGGTCGGTAGCGATGTTGGCATTTTCGTACAGTGGCGCAATCTCGTACTGGCTCGGGGCAACCTCGTTGTGCCGCGTCTTGACGGGCACACCGAGCTTGAACAACTCCCGCTCCGTCTCCAGCATGCAAGCCAGCACACGCTCCGGGATCGCCCCGAAATACTGGTCTTCAAACTCCTGTCCCTTCGGCGGCTTGGCGCCGAACAGCGTGCGACCTGTCATCACGAGGTCGGGCCGCGCGAAGTAGAAATTGCGATCGATGAGGAAGTATTCCTGCTCGGGGCCGGCCGCGGCGGTCACCTGCCCCACGTCCTTGTGGCCGAAGAGGGCCAGCACGCGGCGGGCCTGCTTGTCGACCGCCTGCATGCTTCGCAGGAGCGGCGTCTTCTTGTCGAGCGCCTCGCCGGTCCACGAGCAGTAGGCGGTGGGAATGCAGAGCGTGGTGCCGTTGGGATTGTCGAGCACGTACGCGGGGCTCGTCGGATCCCAGGCGGTGTAGCCACGGGCCTCGAAGGTGGCGCGCAGGCCGCCAGAGGGAAAGCTCGATGCGTCAGGCTCGCCCTGGATCAGTTCCTTGCCTGAGAACTCGGCGATCGCGTCGCCTTCGGCGGTGGGCGTGAGAAAGCTGTCGTGCTTCTCGGCGGTGAGGCCCGTGAGCGGGTAGAAGACGTGGGCATAGTGGGTGGCGCCCTTCTCGATCGCCCAGTCCTTCATCGCCAGCGCCACGGCGTCGGCGATCGAGGGGTCGATCGGCTTGCCTTGCTTGATCGTCGCCTGCAGCACCTTGTAGACCGCCTTGGGCAGGCGACTCTTCATCTCCGAGTCGTTGAAGACGTTGGAGCCAAAGATCGCGCTGGTTGGTGTCTCGCGGAAATTCCACGTCGGACCATTGGCCCGGTAGGCATTGATGGCGGCAACGGCACTGGAGCGGACGCTGGTCATGGGGCTTCCTTCGGAAAGGGGGACGCCCATTACCTTACCGCACGGGAGAGCGGTTGCGAGGTGGGCTGCGCCACGGTGCGGGGAGCCGACCGATGGGCCGCGGCAACGGCCGCTTGGAGGAACGGATCGGCGGCTGGAGCGACCATCTGGCCGTCGACCGGCCGGCCGGCTGACTGAACGACCAGATCGGGGTCCACGCCGATGTTGCTATAGGGCCGGCCGTTGGGAGAGAAGAACTTCGCCGTCGTCAGCCGCAGGCCGACGCCTGCCGTGTCGAGTGGGAAGATGCCCTGGATCGAGCCCTTGCCGTAGCTGCGGGTGCCGACGATCGTGGCCCGCGCGTGATCCCGCATCGCCCCGGCAAAGATTTCACTGGAGCTGGCCGAGTCGCCGTCGATGACCAGCACCAGCGGCATCCGCCACGTGCCGGACCGGGTGGCCGAATAGTTGAAGTCCTCATCGGGGCAGCGACCGCGGGTGGCCACTACGAGGCCCCGATCAAGGAACAAGTCGGCGACGTCGACGGCCGCGGAGAGGAGGCCGCCGGGATTGCCCCGCAGGTCGATCACCAGCGATCGCATGCCGTTCATGTCGAGCCGCCGCAGCGCCGTCTCCAGATCGGCCGCTGTCGTCTTCTGGAACGATGTGAGCTTGATGTAGGCCACACCAGTCGTCGGCTCGAGGATCTGGACGTCCTCGATGCTCGGCACCTCCACATGCTCCCGGCGCACCGACATCGCCCGGGCCACGGAGCCACTCCGGGCGACCGCCAGCGTCACGACCGAGCCCTCCGGCCCCTGCAGGAGCTGCGCCGCTTCGTCGACATTCATGCCGCCCAGCGACTGGCCGCCCACGCCGACCACGTGATCGCCGGCCCGCAGTCCTGCCCGCTCCGCCGGACTGCCGGGGATCACGTGCACGACGAGGAGTCCATCATCGGCGCCCTTCAGCTCGACGCCAAGGCCCACGAAGTTGCCTTCGATCTGGGCGTAGAGATCATCAAGCTGCCCCGTGGTGAGGAAGGCCGAGTATTCGTCGAGGCCACCGACCGCGGCGGCGGTCATCTCCATAATGGTGATCGCCGGCGGGATGCCGAGCGTCGAGTGGGCAATGCGGGCCACCCAGGCTGCGATCGTCTCAGCCTCGACCCTCGTGCCGACGGTGCGGCCGCCGATGACGCGCGACACCTGGTCGCGGTACAGCGTGCGGCGGTCGGGGGTCGCCTGAGCGGCGTACAGCGATGCGAAGGCGGGTTCCTCGATGGCCACGTCCATCGCGAGGCAGCCGCGCGAAACGAGCCGGGCATAGTTGGGAGCGTCAACATGGTGCGAACCGATGCGACCGAGCACCTCGCCATAGACGCGACGGGCGTCGAGTTCCGAGAGCGTTGCCAGCCGATTGCGGTACGCGATCTCGGTGTGTCGGCGGGCGATGTCACAGTGGATCTTGGCGAGGTCGTAGCGATGCCGGAGGTCGGAGGGGAGCGTGCCTTTGCGGGCAGCTGTCTCGCACATGCTCACGACATCCGACCAACGCCTTTCCTGCACGAGCCGGATCGTGCGGCTGGCGAGATCACTCTGGTGCGACGCTGGCGCTGAAGCGGTTGGCGGCGACTGGGGGCTTGGATCAGCGGCACCGATGGTCCAGGCCCACCCGGCCAGGAGCGCGACGCCCACCGCCCGCACGAGGCGGGCGGCCATGGGATGGGACATCGTCGGTGCGGGTACGACGGTCACAGGAGCGATCCATTCGCGGGGTGCCGCGACATGTCGCGGCCGGCAGCGGTCTCTCCGTCGACCGCTCGCGATTATGGATCACGTTTCCGGGCCGGTCAAAAAACAGGTGCCGGTCCCATGCGACAGCGGCCCCGACAATTGGAACGACGCGAATAATCCGAACCAACAGACCTAAGCCGCCTCGTCCGGACGGAGCGTTGCGAGAACCTTACCCAGGGTGTCGGTCGGAATGACCATATCCTGGTGCCAGCCGCTGCGGGGGGCTTCGATCACGACATGCCGAAGGCCGTTGAGTCGGCTGAGGTGCAAGTAGCACGGGCGGTTCACGCCCTGCGGCATCAGTTCGATCACCAGCGTGCCTGGCCGGCAATGGATGAGGTGTGACAAGCCGGCACCGTGGGCGGCCATGACGAGGGAGGCTTCGCGAAACAGCGCGACCTGTCGAGCGAGTGGCAGCTCTTCGAGTCGCTGGTCTTCAAACCTGTGCTGCCGCCGCCAGGCGGCGAAGTCGGTGGCATTCCATGGGCGACGGGAGTCGCTTCGTTCAATGAAGATGGAGCGAGCTGCCGCGTTACGATCGATCACGCCCAGACCTCGAGCGAGGGCGTCGGCCAGGGGCCGGATCGACTG
The DNA here is from genome assembly GCA_044358475.1 of Pirellulales bacterium. Lineage (GTDB taxonomy): Bacteria > Planctomycetota > Planctomycetia > Pirellulales > UBA1268 > CACORA01. The sequence goes on from JBIKNV010000109.1 coordinate 4,526, forward strand.
TGCTGGATTGAGCGAAGGCACGAGCAGCTCGTCTGCCTGCAGGTGCAGCGTCGCATGGGGCTGGATGACGCGATCGAGCGGCACGCCAAGAGCCGTCAATGACTCCCGTTGCCAGCGGGCGTATCCATCCACGACATACCAATCGGCCTGCTCACCGCTCCGCAGCAAGGTGCACAGCCGGGGCAACACTTCGGCCGTCCAGTGGAAAAAATTATGAGATCCCGTCGCATTCAGCACGGCCACGCGACCAGGGCACTGGCGCAGCGAGGGAACGAGTCGCTGACGCCAAACGTTCAAGGCTGTGTGTTTCCAGAACCGCGGATTCAGTCTTCCGCAGGGGAGTTGCCGGCGAAAGCCGTCGGTATCCCGCGGTGGCGACTCAAACTCCCGCAGGCAGGCATCGGCGACGGGTACGTGGATCGTACCGCTGCGGCCCACGACCCGGCCGCGGGCAATGACGAGAACCGACGTCGGGGGCAGTTGCCGGGCGGGAAGCGTTTGGTGGCGACATCCCCCTGTGGTTGTCCATGCGTCGTAGTGAAACTCGGCAAGTGGCACGGCCTCGTCAACGGCGACCACGCTGGCCGCGGTCGGGAACTGAGCCAGAAGTTCGGTGGTGTTCAGGAGCCTGGTCGGTCCCCGCTGCGGTCGGCCGAGTGAGAGGAGCGTGTCGTCAGCGAAGACGTACTTTCCCAAGCGAAATGTCTGCTGCTGGGGAAAGGAATGGCTCATGACGTGCTGCGGCAGAAGTGTGCGATGACGAGGCAGACTACTGTTTCGCAGCCGGATCGGACACTGAGAACCGGTCATCGCGCAGGATGGGATCACTATCGATTACAATGGTTCGCCATGGGCGATGTTTCGATATCTCGGAATCCTGAGGGAGGCCCCACCAACGGCCAGCCCACGCTCGTGCTGCTCGATCGTGTGCGGCAGGGCGACGGCGACGCCATCAACGGCCTCCTCGAGCGGCACCGCGAGACGATCAAGCGGATGATCGACCGCCGCATGGATCGGGGCGTCCAGCGGCGGGTCGATGCCAGCGACATCGTGCAGGACGTGATGATCGAGGCCAACCGCCGTTTGGGCGATTACCTTGCCAACCCCACGATGCCGTTCCAGCTCTGGCTGCGGCACATGGCCCGCGACCGGCTCATCGACGCCCACCGCCGCCATCGCGTGGCAGCCACGCGGAGCGTCGATCGCGAGGTGCCGCTGGTGGTGCCCGACTTGGGCGATCAGTCGCAAGCCGACCTGGGCGGACAGATCGCCGACCGCGACCTCACGCCCGCCGCAGCCGCCACCTGGCATGAACTGGAACGGCGGTTTGCGACCGCGGTCGACATGCTCGAGGAGAGCGACCGGCAGATCGTCCTGCTCCGGCACTTCGAGCACCTCTCCACCGCCGAGGCGGCCGAGGTGCTCGGCCTCTCCAAGCCGGCTGCCGGGATGCGATACCTACGGGCCATGCGGCGGCTGCGGGTGCTGCTTGACGACGGCACCGAGGCCGGTGCTGAGCACGGAGAGTGAGCCTGCCGCCGCCACGGCGGCGGCAGGCGCCTATCATGCCAGCCGAGGATATTCATGGCTTCCACAACCAGTCGCTCCCGCGCCATCGACGCCGTGCTGTCTTCCGCCCAGGAAGAGCGGCTGGCCGACTTGCTTGAAGAGCTCTCCGAGGAAAAGGGGCCCGCCGCGCAGTCGCACCTCGAGAAGCTCGCCGCCGCCCACCCCGACCTGGCGGGCCAGCTCCGCGAACTCTTCGCGGCCATGATGGTCACCGACGCCGTCGTCGAGCACTCGACGATATTTGAGAATGGCGTGTTCGGTGTGTCCACGCGGCCAGCCCCGCCGCCTCTGCGACGAGACACCGGAGGATTCATACCCGGTTCGACGCCCCTCCCCGCCCGGTTTGGCGACTACACGCTCCTGGAAGAACTCGGCCGTGGCGGCATGGGGATCGTCTATCGAGCGATCCAGGAGAGTCTCGGTCGCACGGTGGCCGTCAAGATGCTCCTGCGGCGGGATCTGGCCAGCCCTGCCGACCTCACCCGTTTTCGCAGCGAAGCCGAGGCAGCGGCGCAACTCGATCACCCAGGCATCGTCTCGATCCTCGAGGTGGGCGAGCACGACGGCTTGCCCTTCTATTCGATGCGATTCATCGAGGGCACGACGCTTGCCCGCCGACTTGCAGAAGGCAGCATCACGCCGTGGGAAGGTGCCAAGTTGCTGGCGAAGGTGGCCGACGCCATCCACGCCGCGCATGGCCGCGGCGTGCTCCATCGTGACCTGAAGCCCTCCAACATCCTCATCGACGCTGCGGGGGAGCCGCATGTCTCCGACTTTGGACTGGCCAAGCGTCTTGAGGCCGACCAGTCGGTGACCCACACCGGCGCGATCCTCGGCACGCCCTGCTACATGTCGCCTGAGCAGGCGGCGGGGAGCCGCGGTGAGATCGGTCCGTCGAGCGACGTGTGGAGCCTCGGGGCGATCCTCTATCAAATGCTTACGGGTCGGCCGCCGTTCCAGGCATCGAACCCGATGGATACGCTTCTGGCGGTGCTCGAGTCGGATCCGCCGGTGCCCCGGTCGATCGATCGGCACGTCGATCGTGACCTGGAGATGATCGCGCTCAAGAGCCTGCAGAAACCGCAGGAACTCCGGTATGCCTCGGCCGGTGCCCTGGCCGCGGATCTCCGGGCCTTCCTCGCCGGCGACCCGGTGGCGGCCCGGTCCGGGGGCTTGGCCGACGTGGCAGCGCGGCTCTTCCGCGAGACGCACCATGCCGTGGTGCTTGAAAACTGGGGCCTCTTGTGGATGTGGCACTCGGTGGTCGTGCTTGCTCTTTCGGTGATCACCGACGTGCTGGCCTGGCAGCACCTGGCTTCCCGCTGGCCGTATCTCATCCTCTGGGGAGGCGGGCTTGCCCTTTGGGCGCCGATCTTCTGGGCCCTGCGGCACCGGGCCGGGCCGGTGACGGCCGTCGAGCGTCAGATCGCCCACGTCTGGGGGGGCACGGTGCTGGCGAGCGTGCTGCTTTTCTGGGTCGAGGCGTTGCTCGGCCAGCCGGTGCTCACGCTTTCGCCGGTGCTCGCGCTCCTCGCGGGGCTCGTCTTCTTTGCGAAGGCCGGAATTTTGTCGGGGGCCTTCTACATTCAGGCCGCCGTGCTCTTCGCGACGTCGCTGGTGATGTGTGTCGTGCCCACCTACCAGCAC
>JBIKNV010000008.1:0-19352 GCA_044358475.1 Pirellulales bacterium
GGCCTGGTGAGCGCCGCCTGCTTCTTCGTGCCGGGCTACAAGTACTACCGGCAGCGGGCGAACGGGTAGATCGGCCCGGGGGCAACCCCTCGCGGACCGCGCCTGTGACTTCGAAACTTCGTTTTTCGTATGATCCAAGAACGGAGGTTTGGCAGATGGCGCTCGGTGATCGACTACGAGTAAAACGGCGGCTGGCGGGGCCGGTGTGCTACCGGCATCACGGCATCGATGTGGGCGACGGGACGGTCATTCATGCCCGTCCGGACGACCCGGCGCGGCTCTTCGGCGGTGGCCGGGTCGTGCGGACGTCGCTCGAGGAGTTTGCCAATGGCGAGTCGATCGAAGTGGTGAACGATCTGCCGGCGGTGTTTCCGTCCGAGGAGATCGTGGCCCGCGCGATGCGGCACTTGAACCGCGAGGGCTATTGCCCGGTGGTCGACAACTGCGAGCACTTCGCCACCTGGTGCGCCACCGGTGAGCGACGCAGCCGGCAGGTCGATGCGGTGATGGCGGGAGTCGGCCGCATCGCGACCGCCGCGGCGACGGTGCTTGTCGCCCGTTCCGCCGTCGGCCTGGCCGCCCGTGCCGCCCGTGGTCCGTTGGGCGCTGCGGTGACGACCCTCGTCCGTCGCCGGCTCGGCTGACGCAGCGGCCGCGCGTGGATCCCTCGATCCTGCGGATTACACGCGATAGTCGGTGAGTGAGCCGGGGCTCCAGGCGGCGCGCAGGGCGTTGGCTATCGCCACCACGTCGATCGCTTCCTGCACGAGCGCGCCGGCTGCCGGAGGCAGCAGCCCCGCCGCCGCAAAGCCCATGCCGACAACGCTGGCCGCCATGCCGCCGACGGCACTTTGCAGTGCGATCGAGCGGAAGCGGCTGCCGATGTGGAGCAGTTCATCGACCCGTTCGAGCGCGGAATCCATCACGACCGCGCCGGAGGCCTCGCTCGTGACGTCGCTCGAAGCGCCCATCGCGATACCGACCGTCGCAGCCGCCAGCGCCGGGGCGTCGTTGATGCCGTCGCCCACGAAGAGCGTCGGCGCCTGGGCGGTGAGTTCCTCGACGATCTTCAGTTTGCCTTCAGGCTGGATGCCGGCGTGGATCTCGGAGATGCCGACCACATCGGCCAGCCAGCGGACCTCGCTCTCACGGTCACCGGAGACGAGCATCACGCGATCAAGGCCATGCACCGGGGCGAGGTGCTTGACGAACGGCTTGCCATCGGGCCGCGGTGAATCGCGAAACCGCAGCATGCCGGCGGGCTGGCCATCGACGATGACGAGGCACTCGAGGCCCCCGGCGGTGGCCGGCAGCGCCTCGGCCAGCGCGGGATCGGCTGCGGCAAACTTCTGCCGGCTGGTGATCGCCACCTCGTGGATCGCGCCGTCACCATGCCGCTGCACGCGACCGGTGAGCCCTTGGCCCGGCTTTTCGGCAAGTTCGTCAACCTGCAGGAGTTCGAGCGACCGTTCGGCCGCCGCCTGCACGACGGCCGCGGCGAGCGGATGCTTCGAATAGGTTTCCAGGCTGGCGGCGAGCGTGAGCAGTTCGTCGGCGGAGGCATGGGCCAGCGGTACGACCTCGGTCACGTGCGGCGCTCCGTAGGTGAGCGTGCCCGTCTTGTCGAAAATCGCGGTGCGGCAGGTGTCGAGCCGTTCGAGGATTGCCGGATCGCGGATCACGATCCCCCGCTTCGCTGCCAGCGACACGGCGCCGATGATCGCCACCGGGATCGCGATCAAGAGCGGGCAGGGTGTGGCGACAACGAGCACCGCCAGAAACCGCGTGGGGCTGCCGCTCCACCACCAGGCGGCGATGGCGATGGCGACGGCCAGCGGCGTGTAGAGCCCGCCGAGCATGTCGGCCAGCCGTCGCAGTCGTGGTCGCCGCTGCTGGCTCGTGGCCAGCACGGCCATGATCTTGGCATAGCGGCTGTCGCGGCCGACGTGTTCGGTGCGAATCTCGAGCGCGGCCTGACCGTTGATCGCACCGGAGAGGACGTTCGAGCCCGGGGCCTTCGCCATCCGATAGGGTTCGCCAGTCAGATAGCTTTCGTCCATCGAGCCGCGGCCGGCGACGACGGTGCCGTCGACCGGGCAGATTTCGTGGGGCAAGACGATGATGACGTCACCCTCCGCGATATCGGCCAGCGCGACGTCGGCGAGCCCGGCCGGGGCTTTTTTGTGGGCGACTGTCGGCATGCGGCGAGCCAGCGCATGGAGCACGTCGCCCGCCCGGCTCACGGCCCGCGACTCGATCGCCTCGCCGCCAGAGAGCATGAGCACGACGAGCACGCCAGCGAGGTACTCGCCGAGAATGATGCTCGTGACGATCGAGATGCCTGCGAGCATGTCGGAGCCGAATTCGCCCCGAGCGAGGTTGCGGAGGAGGCTGGCGACCAGCGGCACGCCGCCGGCAAGCAGCATCGCCACGAGCGGAAGGTCGGCGAGCGTGAGTGACCGCCCGGGAAACCAGCGGCCGGGGTCAAGCGGGCCGAGATCGACCGACGTAGCGCCCCGGTCGGAAAGCACGAGCAGCCCCCACGCGGCGACCGCCACGAGGGCTGCCACGGCAATCGTCTCGTGCAGGGGGAGACCGCGGCCCTGCGGCGGTCGCGGGTCTTGTGAGACGGCCATATCCCCATGCTATCCCCGCCTTGAAGGGCTTGGCAACGGCTGCAGACTGTTGAACGGAAGCAGAGCGGCATGCAGTTCATCAATCAGAGTGCGTGGCCATCACGAAGCCGAAGGTCGTGGTCACGTATCCGGAGGAAGACCGGGTGGTGCATTGCGGGCTGATCCACGTCAACGCGTTCGAGGGCCTGCAGCGGGCGTGAGGGCAGGCATTGCCACACGCTGGGAGACAGGCGGTGCGGCGTGATCAAAAGGCCGGACCCCGACTACTTGCTCGTCATGAGAATGTCGAAGGTCGGGCCGTCTGCCGGCACAGTGAAGGTGACCGACGATTTTTCGGTCTGGTATGCCGAGGGGATCTTGATATCTGCCAGTTCCGGTGGGCCCGTGTAGGGGCCAGGCAGGTCAGCCAGCGGCAGTTCTACGGACACGATGTACTTTCCTGGAAGAAGGCCGATCTTCCCTGGCTTCGCGTACATGGCATAGCGGCCTTCCGCATCGGTGGCGCCACGGGCAACAGGCGATCCGTCTTCTTGCGACGTAAATTTGATGATCATGCCAGACGGGAGTGGCTTGCCGTCGAGGGTGACGACTCCTTGGACTTCGATGCGGTCATGAGCGGCTTTGCCGCATCCAAGGGAAAGGATCACGGAACCCAGGAAAAAGACAAATCGCAACCGCTGACGTTGGAGCAACATACGTGTTCGGCTCTTTTCCTCGGAGGGTAATCCGCTTATGGAAGTGACGAAGCATTCCCATCATTGACCTGCATGAGATTCCGCCACAGCGTGTCGGTAATGTCGAAGGTCAAAAATCGAGTCGAACCGTCGATCATCGCGACATTGGCCCCGCTGGGGTGTTCGGAGCCGAGCCCTACATTCGAGAGAGCGCCCCGAAACCCCATTGCCGCCTTGTTAATGGCAGTGATATTCGACGAGTCATTGGCCGTCGTGAGCGGAGGAGGGCCTGGTGCCCATGCAACTCCGAATGCATTTTCCGCGATCAGTATGGAAGCCGAAGTCCCATCCGTGATGTCCTTGAAGCCGTGTCGGTTTCGCCACTTGAAAGCACCTTGACCGTCTGTCAATTGGAAGCTCTGGTTCGTGCCCTTCCCATAGTTTCCGCGGTAGCACGTGAGGCCGGTTTTTGACGTCGCGGGTGGGGGAGTGCCAGACACCTGAGCGGTGCTTGCGTAATTGGCGGCACCGGCGACAGGTGTCCCCTCAATCACGAGGTTTCCTGTGTATGACGGGCAGTAGAGTACGGACATTCGCACGTCTGTATGCATGTCGGTGCGGCTGGCAGTAGCGGTACGCATATCGGTCCATGATGTTGTCGATGCTGTCGTGCCGGCAAAGCTTTTCGAGACCGATACCCACGTGTCGTAGAGCGCCGTTTCTTCGATCGCAGGCAGGATTTGAACGATCCAACTGACGTGATCCTGCCAAAGCATGCTATTGAGATCGTTTGCAGCATTTGCCGAGTAGACAACATTCCCGCCAGCCCCGTCATTGTGGTAGACAGCGTAGGGAAATTTGTTGTCGCCGCCCGACGTGTTGTTGTCGGCATACTTGTGAACCGCAAGCGCAAGTTGCTTCACGTTGTTGCTGCAGGAGTTTCTTCTCGCTGATTCCCGTGCGGCCTGCACTGCCGGAAGAAGGAGGCCAATCAGTACGCCAATGATGGCGATCACCACAAGGAGCTCAACGAGCGTGAAGGCATTTTTACGAACTGGAGAAAAAGCCATGATCGATCTCCCGAGCACATAGGAATCCCCTCAGCACGAGCGTTGCGACGCTCTCTTTAAAATTTTCGCCTCCGAATGGTCGGCAGGCCATCAGGTGTTTACCGGATAAATCAGAAAAAGGCTGAAATTTCCGTTTTTTGAGCGATCCCCCCTGGGGTCAGATGTCGCAGCGTGGCTTCAAGGCCTAAAGGGCTGCGCGGTACGCTGAGCGGGGTTCCAGTCGAGGAGGCCGGTGCGTTGCTCTAGATCGACGGTGACCCGCACATGCTCGAAGTCGCGGGTGAATCGCCAGCCGTCCGGCTCGAGTGGGGTGTGCTCACCAAGCGGCTCCCCGATCTGTTGAGTGAGGGCCGGATAGGTGACCAGCGGGCCGGTCTCCAGCCGCCATCCCCAGCCGTATTGAAAGTAGGAAAACTCCTGAGCGCCGATGAGAAATGCTAAGAGGAGAATCTTCTTCGCGCCGATGGCTTCCTTCGCCATCCGCATCATCTCGGCCTGGGCCGCGGCCACCTCTGCCCGCTTGCCGGGGTGATACCAGGCATTGCCATGCATCTGATCCACGAACAGGCCGTCGGCACCGGTCTCCCTCACGCCCTGGGCTACCGTTTTCGTCCACCACGCCCGAAACGCCGGGTTGAGCACGTCAAAGGCATAGATCCGATCCTTGTGTACCAAGTCGCTGGTCCGTGGATCGCGGGCAATGAACGGCTTCAGTTCATCTCGAATCGCCCCAAATTGGAGCCCCTGGGTGTAGGTCGTGAACGGCCAGGCACGCGCTGCATTGAAACAAAAAGAGGGCCCGCGTCCGGGGGTTGGCCTGCTTGAAGCGAGCGATCTCATGCTTCGCCCCGAGTTCCGCCGCGCCGACTTCCTTCAGCCCATGTGCCTTCTCGATGCAGATGAAGTCACTGGTCGCCGCGATCGTCTTCACCTGCTTGTCGGTGAGCAGCTGAGGTGAGCCAAACATCTGGTACACGGGTACGGTGTCCCAGGAGAAGCGGGGATACCACGAGGGCCAACGAACCGCAGTGCTGTCGGCCGCACCAAGGGGGAGCGCAAACGCAGCGACGTTCACGAAGCACACGAGTGACCGACCTGACACCAACGAAAGGAATACCATGTCACCTCGAAGTGATGACTGTCTGCCCGTGCTGCCAGTGGCTCATGAGCACCCACGCAACCAAAAAAAGAATGTGAGTGGTTTCTTCGGCTCAGCCAATCGGGTGTTTACCGGATCGGCCGCGCGGGCAGGATCCCGCGCTCGTAGGCCCGGCTCACGGCCGCCGGCGCGTTGGCGACGTTGAGCTTGGCATAGATGTGCGACACATGCGTGTCGACCGTGGCGTAGCCGATCCCGAGGCGACGGGCGATCTCCTTTTTCACCAGGCCCTCGGCCAGCAGTTCGAGAATCTCTCGCTCGCGGTCGGTCAGCAGCGGCGTCGCTGCCGTCTTCAGCGGCCGCATTGCGTCGAGAATGTAGCGGGCAACGTGCTTGTCAAGCGAAGCACCGCCGGCGGCCACCATGCGGATGCCGGTGGCGATCTCCTCCAGCGTGGCGCTTTTGAGGAGGTAGCCCGACACGCCGGCGGCGATGGCCCGGTAGATGTCCTGCGGCTCGTCTGATTGAGAGAGCACGATGATCCTCACGGCCGGGGCAGCTTTACGAATTAGCGGGATCGCTTCGAGCCCGCCCATGCCAGGCAGCCGCAGATCGAGCAGAAGAATGTCGGGCTGGTTGGTGGCCGCCGTTGCAGAAAGTGTTCGCAGGGCCACTTCCGTCGTACCGAAATGCCGCACCAGCTCCATGTCGGGCTGGTCGTCGATCGCCATCGCGATGACCCGCCGATATTCGGCGCTGTCTTCTACGAGCATGATGCGAATCGAGCCGGTCGGTGGGGTCATGATTGGATCCACGAAGATGGTTTCCACCACGGAGTTGTCGGCAAATTGAGGCTGATGCGGGTGCCGTGCTCGGGGCCATCCCTCGCTGCGACCCGCGCTCCGAGGAGCCTCGCTCGGCGACGGAGCGAGCTTGGTACGGTGTGGCTCCCAGGCTGGCCGTCCAGGCCCGGGGCGAGCCCTTGGCCGTTGTCTGTCACAGTCAGCTGAAGAGCCCGGGATGTTGCCACGAGCTGCGTGACCACTCGGCTGGCCCCGGAATGCCGGATGATGTTTGCCAGACATTCTTTATAAAACAGCGCCATGCCCACCTGCTGCCGCTGCGGGAGGGCTGCAAGAAGGTGTTCATTCTCGATCTCGAAGTGATGGTCGATGTCGGCCAAAAGCCGCGAGGCGGTGCGACGCATGTCGGCCGCCAATCCTTCATAGAGACCGCGGGATTCGAGCAGGTTGACGCAGGACCGCGCCGCCACGCCGCTCCGTTCGGTGAGGGCCCGCATCTGGTCGAGGAGGAGCCGCAGCTTCTCGAGCTTGTCATGATTCGCCTTGGCGAGGTCGCCATACAGCGCGATGGCATGGAGGTTGGCCCCGAGTTCATCATGGAGGTCGGCGGCGATCTGTTCGCGAGTTCGGGCAATGGCCCGTTGTCGCAGAATTCTCTCGGCTACGATTGAAGTCGCGACGAGTCCCCCGAGCACCACTGCCAGGCCAATCAGCCAGCGCACGAGCATGGCCTGCCGTTGGTAGCGGGTCTGGATGGCCGCCACCACGGCCGGCCGCTCAGCCTCCAGATCGTGTCGCTGAGCAAGTTCTTCGAGCCACTGTCGAATCGGCAAGATCGTGCCGTAAAAGTTGCGACCGTCGGTGATGGAGGCGAGGGGTCGCACCGGCGACGCACCATCAACCCCTCCGCCCTGCATCGCAACCGGGCAGCCGACCGCCACGTTGCGGCCGGAGGCGAAACACTCCACCTCGGCAATGCCAAACAGTGGGTTGCCTTCAATCATTGGCGTCCAGGGGTCGGTAACGGTGAGCCGCACGAAGCGAGCTGCGGTTTGCGGAAACGAGCGGACGATGATCGGGCCGGCATCAAGAATCGATTCCCGCTGGTATTCGCCAAGGACTTTCGCATCGGAGAAATCGACATCCCGTGCCGCCTCGATGAGCATTCGCCGCGGGATGCCGAAATCGCTCTGGTGGGCCTGCGGCACGTTGTCACTTATGCCGATGGCATGGAGATGGATACGGTTCACCGACTGCACTTCTCCCAGGTCGATCAGCAGCGAGAGCGGTTCTTCACCCGACAGTTGGAGAATGAAGTCGACGCCCTGATCGCCTCCGGCGGCATCCATGAGGTAGGGCACAAACCCGTCGACCACGAACCGCGTGTGCCGAGCAGCCTGATCTTGATTGACGCTCGATGACGCCGTCACGGGCCGTCCGACGGCAATATTGTCGGCACCCCGAAAGACGAGGATCTCGGAAAGCTGAAGCACGTGTTTTCCATCCCAGGCGCGGGCCGAGAGGGTCGTCGCCTCCACCCGCACCCACGATGCCTCAACCTGGCAGGGAATCACGACGGGCGCGATTCGCGGAAGGAGGCGATCCGTGGCCTTGAATGACGCGACGACGACGCCCTCAGCGTCATCTGCCCCCCCTGCCACCACTCGAAAGGCCTCTGGAAAGCCATCGGCCTGAAGTTGTGAATCAAATCTCCGGTAGATCGTCGGCACGATCACGATCTCGTCGATGGGGCCGGGTTCACCCAGATCGACTTGCACCCACTCCTCGTGGGCGGCCGTGCTCTGAACGAAAGACCGGTAGCCGATCGCCCCGACGCCGGTTTGCATCGTGAAGTGGGCGAGCGCGGCCAGCCGCGAATCGATGTCCGCGAGACGGTTCTCCAGATCGGCAAAGTCTTTATCGAGCCATGGCACGGTGGGCGGCATGCCTATCGTTTCGCTACAGCCACTCCATGCGGAGAGCAGAGCCGTCACGGCAAGCCATCGAGAAACATGACCCATGCTGAGAGCCTGCCATACGTCTGGCCGGCCTTCAACACGCCACCGGGATCGTGAGGGGCGGGGCATGATCCCGAAGCTGCCGGATCATCCCGCAAACACTGGATATTGCGCCGTTGCAATGCCCTTTCAACTACCAATCAATGTGGCAAGTCACTCCCGAACAGAAAGGCACCATACCCATGGCCCAAACCCTTGCGATCCTGGCAGTACTGCTCTGGGGGGCGGTGGCCTCCGCCGCCGAGCCCGGCCTGCACGGTGAGGAGCGATTTCCCGACTTCAGTTGGGACACGATCCCGCTCTACATGCATGTCCGCAAGGCGACCGCCTTCACCGACGAAGAGTTGGAGTACCTCGCCTCGTATCCCCTCGTGACACTCGAGAAGACAACCGGCCTCCATTCCAGCGGATCGACCGACGAAGGAACGATCGTCGCCGCCAAGGCGATCAAAAAACGCAACCCGCGGACCAAGGTGCTCTTCTATCGCAACGTGCTCGTGCATTACGGCGGCTACTCGTTTGATGACCGGCTGGAGCAGATCGTAGAGCCATTCCTGGTCGACAAGCGGGGCAACACGCGACTCGTCAGAAATACAACCGAAGCGTATGACCTTTCCAACCCACAGGTGGTCGACTGGTGGGTCGACACGGCCCTGAGTGTCTGTCGCCACGACACGATCGACGGACTGTTTCTCGACGGCAACATCAAGGTGCTCACGCCCCATCTGGCCCGACAGCTTCCGCCCGGCAAGAAAGAGGCTGTCACCGCCGGCTACTGGGACATGATTGAGCGGACTCGCTCAGGGATCCCAGCGCAGGATCTCTTGATCGCCAATATGATTCGCGCGAGCTACTTCCCGGCTGCCGGGCTCGAATATCTAAAGTCCTTCGATGGCTCCTACATCGAAGGGTTCGACGTGGTGGTCGGTCAGATGACGGAGACCGAACTGGTTGCCAAGGGGATCGCTGCAGTCCAACAGGCGGCCCGAGACGGCAAGATCATCGCGATGACGTTGGGCCTGGGTGAGTCGGCGGCGGATGCGACGAAGATCGACGACACCCGCGCTCGCGTCGACGGGCTCGAGGCGATGGAAGAACGGGTGAACTATTTGATCGGCCTGTTTCTCGTGTGCGCCGAGCGATACAGCTACCTCTATGTCCACGACGGTTATTCTGCGGATGTCCGCCGCGGCGAGTGCCAAAGCAAGGTCTGGCTGCAGCGGTTTCCGCACTACGACAAGCCGCTCGGCCTTCCACTCGGACCGGCGACTCGGGAGGGCTTCGTCTACACGCGACGTTTCGAGCACGTCGACGTGATGGTCGATCTTGAGAACAAGCAGGCCAAGCTCGAGTGGAAGAGTCCAGACGAAGCGGCCGGGCAGAATCCATGAGTGTTTTGTAGCCCAGGGCTACTCAGCTGTGCATCCGCGAGAACGGGTCGCCGCGGTCGATGATCTCGGCCTCACGGGCGGCCAGCTCGTGGAGCCGCGTGCGAACCTGCTCCTCGGGGGCCACCTCGCAGGCCAGCCGCACGTACGTCGCATGGTGCCGGGCCTCCGACTCGAAGAGGCTGCGGTAGAAGTCGCGGAGCTCTTTGTCGGCCACATGCTCGGCGAGCACCGAAAACCGCTCGCAGCTGCGGGCCTCGATGAGGCCGGCCACGAGCAGTCGATCGACCGCCCGGCCCGGTTCGTCCTTGCGGATCAGTTCATGGAGCCGTTGCCCATAACTACTCGGCTTCAGCTTCCGAAACGGGATGCCCCGCCGCTCGAGCAGATCGAGCACGAGCCGAAAATGCTCGAGCTCCTCGGTGACGATCTCCGTCATCGCCCGGGCGAGCGTGCCGTGGTCGACATAGGAAAAGAGCAGGTTCATCGCCACACCCGCCGCCTTCTTCTCGCAGTGGGCATGGTCGATCAGCACTTCGTCGAGACCGGCATCGACCTGAGCGAGCCAGCGGGGGGTGGAGGCGGATTGCAGGCTGAGCATGGCAAGGCGAGGAACGTGAATTGCGGGGGCGTTTGTGAACGGGCATCATACCTGTTCCATCCGGCACCCTCCGAGGAGACGCACCATGATCGCGATCAACCCCAGCCACGACCGTGCGGAGCCAAAACGGGATCGCAATGTGCTCGGTGAACCTCTTATCTCCTGCTCGACGAGTCCGCTCACCGGGTTCTTTCGCGACGGCTGCTGTCGCACGGGGCCGGATGACGTGGGTGTGCACACCGTGTGCGCGGTGATGACGCCCGACTTTCTGGAGTTCACGGTGGCGGCCGGCAACGACCTCGTCACGCCCCACCCGGAGTGGAATTTCCCCGGCCTCGTCGCCGGGGATCGCTGGTGCCTCTGCGCCGCCCGCTGGCTGGAGGCTTTTCATGCCGGCATGGCGCCGCCGGTGGTGCTCGAGGCGACGCATGAAAAGTCACTCGACGTGGTGCCCTTCGAACTACTCAAGAAGCACGCCGTCGTCGCGTCATGAATCCGCTGCTGACGCTCGCGATCGGCGCCGTGGCCCTGCTCTATGCGTCGGTGGGCCACGCCGGTGCCACCGGCTACATCGCGGTGATGACGCTCTTCGGGCTCGACCCGCACGTGATCCGCCCCACGGCCCTGGTGCTCAACGTGATCGTCGCCTCGATCGCAACCGCCCAGTTTTGGCGGGCGGGGCATTTTCGCCTGCGGCTTTTCGTGCCGCTGGCCGTGGCGAGCGTGCCGGCTGCTGCGGCGGGGGGCGCGGTCAGCCTACCGACGGCGGCGTTCGAGGGGGTGGTGGGCCTCGTGCTTTTGTTTTCGGCGGTGCGAATCTTTGGTGAGTTGCGAGACGTATCAGCAGACGCCGGAGAGGAAACGTCGACGGCCAACCGATTCATTCTGCCCTTCATGGCCGCGCTCGGCGGCAGCCTCGGCCTGCTCTCCGGCCTCACGGGCGTGGGTGGTGGCGTCTTTCTCACGCCGGCACTGCTGGCGCTGCGGGCAGCGCCGGTGAAACAGGTGGCCGCCGTCTCGGCCCCCTTCATCCTCGTCAACTCACTGGCCGGCCTCCTCGGTGGCTTGGCAGCCGGCCGCGCAATGCCGCCGATCAGCTTGGCAATGATCGGGGCTGTCGTGCTCGGAGGAGCGGTCGGATCGCAGCTGGGGGCGTTTCGGATGTCACCGCGGGTGTTGCGGCTGCTGATGGGAGTGGTCTTGGTCGTTGCCGGGCTCAAGCTGCTGATGAAGGCAGTGGTCTAGCGTGGGCGCGGCTCGGGGTCGCCCGTGCCACATCGCCGGACGTTCGCTGCGCCCATCCTGGGCTTCGCTCACTCGGAGGAAACCTTGCTTTCGCCATCCTGGCTGCGCTCGGTTTCCTACGCCGGCTCTGTGGCACGGGCAACCCCTCGCTGGAAAAGTAGGACAGGCTTTCAGCCTGTCTTTCTTTTATGGCTACGGTTTTTCGAGCTTGTAGAGGGCGGTGTCGGTGCGGACGTAGAGGGCCCGGTCGACGGCGGCGGGGGTGGCGAAGATGCGGCCGTCGAGCTGGTTGGTGGCCAGCAGTTCGTAGTCTTTGCCGGGCTTGATCACGAAGGTCGCGCCGTCGCGGTTGCCGACGTAGATCTTGCCGTCGGCGAAGAGCGGCGATGAGGAGAAATTGCCCCCCAGCCGGCTCGTCCAGCGGACCTCGCCGCCGTGGACGTCAAGGCAGGTCATGATGCCCTTGTCACTGACGACGTAGAGCTCCTCGCCCACGACCAGCGGCGACGACATCGTCGGCGCCCCCTTCGCTTGCCGCCAGACGATCTCCGGTGGGCTGCCGCCACCGCCCAGCCGCACGGCCAGCATCTCCGGCTTCATGAAGCTCGTGCTCAGGAAGGCCAGGCCGTGGGCCGTCACCGGGCGTGGCACCACCGAGAATCCAAGCACGCCGTAGTTCACCCGCCAGAGTTCGCGGCCGGTGGCCGGATCATAGGCATAGACCCAGTCGGCAGCGGGTGACAGCAGCACGTCGCGGCTGTCGAGCGACACGATCAAGGGCGTGCCGTAGGACTTTTTGAGGTCAGGGTTGTCTTGCAGTTCACCGCTGCGGGGCGTCTTCCAGACGATGCGACCGGTCGCCTGGTCAAGCGCGACGATGTACTGCACGTCGCTGCCGTCGCAGTGCACGATGAGCAGGTCGCCCCACACGACGGGCGTGCTGCCCGGTCCGTTCTCGTGGTTGAGCCGCAGGTCGTGGTTGACCCAGACCACGCGGGCGGTGG
The DNA here is from genome assembly GCA_044358475.1 of Pirellulales bacterium. Lineage (GTDB taxonomy): Bacteria > Planctomycetota > Planctomycetia > Pirellulales > UBA1268 > CACORA01. The sequence continues at coordinate 12,539 of JBIKNV010000008.1, forward strand.
TCGTATCGACGCAGGCGGTGCCATAGTCGCCGAAGTGGCAGAAGAGTCGGCCACCGGCCAGCACAGGGGAGGGAGACGCATAGGAATTGAGGGAGTGGATCGGCTGCGGTTCGCGGGCCGTGAAGAGTTCGACGTCATGCACGAGCCGGCCCGTCTCGCGGTCGACGCAGAGGGCTCGCATCGTCACGGGGCCCGATACCTGCAGCGGCTGCGGGTTCTTCGCTCCGGCGAGCCGTTGCGCCTTGTCGGCCTCGGTGGCCTCGCTCTCGATCGCCGTCGTCATCCACACGTGCGCCGTGTCGAGCACCGGTGACGACCAGCCACGGCCCGGCAGTGGCGTCTTCCAGGCGACGTGCTCCGTCTCGCTCCAGGTGACGGGCAGATCGTGGGCGGTGGCCGCATGCCCCTGCCCCTCCGGGCCGCGCCATTGCGGCCAGATTTCCGCGGCCGGTGCCACAGTCGAGACGGCGAGCGCGGCAACTATCGTGGGAACGGCAAAGATGCGGGTGGGCATCGAGAAACTCCTCAGGAAAGGGATCTCAGCGGGGCTTTGGCGGTCGCCATGATGGCTGAGAAATTACCAGGACACCACTAAAACACCCGCGGCAGCCGCTGGTTTTCGCCCTTTGGCCGAAATCCGCCCGCTGCTACGATCCCGCGACCCCTCGTCCTCGGAGATGACTGACCGGTGCCGCGCATACCTCATCGTAGCGTCTCCGTCTCATGGCTCGCCACCTGCCTCGTGCTCTGCGCCATGAGCGGCGAGACGATCGCCGAGGAGATCGTCCTCCGGGTGGAGAGCGAGGTGTTCGTCGACGGTGACGAGGCGCCCGCTGCCAAAAGCCTCACGCTCTTTCATCAGGGCCTCACGTGGGACTTCCTCGATCCTCCCGCAGGGAGTACCGAAGGCGACATCATCCTCCACGACCCGGCCCGCGAGCGGGTGGTCGTGCTCGATCCTGAACTCAACATCAAGACAGAGATTCGCACGATCCGTCTGGAACGGCTCAACGTTTCGCTGGCCACGTGGGCTCGGCAATCCGATGACGCATTGATCAAGTGGGCCGGTGCCGCTGATTTCGGTGACGCCATCGTCACCGACGGTGATCGCGTCGAATTGAATGGACCCCGCGTGCGGTATGAGGTGACGTTCTCGCAATCATCGAGCGAGGAGGTTGTCGCAGCCTACCGACGGTTTGCCGACACGGCCATCCTTCTCAAGGCACTCATGCAGCCCGGCGGGATTCCTCCTTTCCCTCGGCTTGCCATCAACCGCCATGTCGAGGCGGCTGGCGGCATTCCTGCCGAGGTGATCCTCCGCATCACGCCCAGGCTGTCGCTGATTCCCGGCGGGGGTGACACGCTTCGCAGCGTGCACAAGGTGCACCCACAGCTCATTGATGGCGATCACTCCCGGATCGAGGCGGCGGGTGCCAGGCTCACCATCGCCGAGGGGGTCGATCTCGAGGAGTTTGTCAGGCGTCGGCACGACGCTCGGTCGGATCATCCCGATTCGTGAGCGATCCCGTCAGAGGGTGTGCCAGCGATCGATCCGGCTCTCGGCGGCGTCTCCACGCACCGTCGGCACAATGCGTGCACACGGAGCCTTGCCGGTCGACCCCAAGAAAGTTTGCCTGACCGGACGATGTTTCCTGTGGCTCATATCTTCCCTGACCCGCAGTCGTGTGAAAAATGCCACCGACAGCGAGGTTGACAGACGTACACCTTCTCCGACATATTATTTCCAACCCATGTATTACGGAGGTTTTCATGCTGGTCCTTTCCCGCAAGCAGAACGAGCGGATTCGTGTTGGCGATTCGGTGGTGGTCACGGTCGTACGTGTCAGCGGCGACAAGGTGCGGATCGGGATCGAGGCTCCGTCATCAATGCGGGTGCTGCGGGATGAATTACGTGACGAGGGTGACGAGGTGGAACTCACGCTCACCAATGCCCTCCCCCTGCCATTGCCGCGTGTGCTTGGATTTGTCGGGTGACCGCGGGTTTGTCGTGGCGGCGGGCGGTTTCGCACAATGGTCGGATGCAGCAACCGCTCGCCGCTGAGAACAACGCCGAGGAAAGGACAGCCACCCGAAGGCTGTTCCGCTGGGCCATCGGTGGCGTGTGCGCCTTGACGGCTGGCTTGTTGGCGGTGATGGTCGTGGTGCAGCAATCGCCCAATTTTTACCGGACGGCGGTCGTGCCTGGTGAGTCGGCTGCCGCCGAGTCGTTGGCAAGGCGGATGGTGTCGAAGGCTGCCGCGCTCCACGCCGCAGCCGGCCGGTCGGGCCCATGGGAGGCGGTCATCCGGGACAGCGAGGTCAACGCCTGGCTGGCGGTGGATCTGCCGCGAAACCATGGTCGACTCCTGCCGGAAGGAGTCGAGTCGCCACGGATCAGCTTCCAGTCACGGCGCGTAGCGGTGGCCGCCCGCATGACGATCGGTCCTGTATCGGCCGTTGTCTGGGCCGATATGGAGGTATGGCTCCAGGGCGTCAACCAGGTGGGCCTCAAACCGGTCGCCGCCGGTCTGGGTGGCCTGCCGGTTCCTCGCGACGCGATGCTTCGTCATCTGGCCGGTCGGCTCTCCGCTGCCGGCTTCGTCACCGATCTCCGCCGCACTCAGGGTGGCCTGCTGTTGGTCGTGTCGCCCCCCGCGTCCTACGATGCCGCGGCAGGGGATTGCCGGCTGGAGTCACTTGCAGTCGATGCTGGCGAACTGCTCGTGGCCGGTACCACGCAGCAGCCGGCGGAGGGAGTGGATCTGCCATGATGCATCTGCGATTTTTTGGTGCGGCTGGCACGGTGTCAGGCTCGCGACACCTGCTCGAGGTCGACGGTAGCCGAGTCCTCTTCGACTGCGGCCTCTTCCAGGGAGAGAAGCGGCTGCGGCAGCGCAACTGGGAGCCTTTTCCAGTGCCGGCCGAATCGGTCGATGCGGTCGTTCTCACCCACGCTCACATCGACCACTCCGGCTGGTTGCCGCGGCTGGTGAAGGAGGGGTTTCGAGGGGCGATCCACACCACTGCCCCCGCAGCCGACCTGCTCGGTCTCCTGCTCTATGACTCCGCGAAATGCCAGGCGGAAGACGCCTCCTATGCCAACCGCAAGGGCTACTCCAAGCACCACCCAGCCCTGCCGCTCTACGAGGAACGTGACGTCGACCGGACGCTGCGGCTGCTGCAAGACGTCGACCGTGGCGTCTGGTTCGAACCAGCCACCGGCGTCCGCTGCCGGTTCCACGATGCCGGGCACATGTTGGGCAGCTCGTTCGTGGAGGTGGAGGCGACCTCGACGGCAGGCACCCGGCGGATCGTCCTCTCGGGTGATGTCGGCCGCTACAACGCGCCCCTCCTGCACGACCCTGGCCCGCCGCCGGCCTGCGACTATCTCGTCTGCGAGAGCACCTACGGCGACCGCGATCATCCGCCGAGTCGGCCGCTCGACGAGATGGAGGCGGCCACGCTCGAGGCGATCGACCGTGGGGGCATGATGCTCGTGGCCTCGTTTGCCGTCGGGAGGGCGCAGCAACTGGTCTACCTGCTGCGGACCTTGATGGCCGCCAAACGGATCCCCCATGTGCCGGTATGGGTTGATTCGCCGATGGCCGTCGATGCGACGGAGGTGTTTCGGCGGCACGGTCGCGAGCACGACTTCAGCGAGGCTGTCGACGAAGGTGTCATCGAGTCGATGGTGGCACCGTTTGCGAAGCTCGCCAAGACAGCCGCTGAGTCGAAGGCGATCAACGCCCACGACGGACCCGGTGTGATCATCGCCTCCAGTGGCATGATGAACGGCGGACGGATCCTCCATCACCTCAAGCAGCGGCTGCCCGATCCCACTACCACCATCCTGATCGCCGGCTTTCAGGCGATTGGCACGCGGGGGCGGGCCCTCATCGATGGGGCCCGCGAACTGCGGATTCATGGCCAGGACATTCCGGTGCGGGCGGCGATCCGCCGCGTCGATGGCCTGTCGGGCCATGCGGATCGCAACGAGATTGGCCGCTGGCTGGCCGACATGCCGGCCCCGACGCGGACATTTCTCGTGCATGGCGAACCCCATGCCGCGCAGGGCATGGCAGACTATCTTCAAGAGTCTCGTGGCTGGGCCGTGCACATTCCCAAGATTGGCGAGTCGGTGAACCTGATCGGATAAACCCCATGGCAAAGCAACCCAAAAACAAGCGATCCACGGCCACTGCACCTGAGCGGCCTCCAAGCGGGCCTGAGCGGCCTCAAGGCGGGCTTGAGCGGCCTAAAGCCTGCGACATCCTTCCCGACACGACGCTCGGCGATGACGTGGCCCTTGTCGCCGAGAACATGGAGCAGATCCTGTCTTCGCCCAGCTACAGCCTGGCCCAGGAGGACCCCGCGCTCCTGCAGCGAGTGGAGATGCGGGGTGTGCGGATGCTCCTGGAACTCGGCAAGCCGGAACTGGCGTTCCTGGAGGACAACATCACCAGCACCGTGATCGTGTTTGGGGGCACGCAGGTGGTGGAGCGGACGGCGGCCGAGCGACGGCTTTCGGAGGCCCGGCGGGCCGCGGCGGCCGCGCCTGGTGACACACGGGCCCGCCGGGAAATTGAGCGGAGCGAGCGGCTCGTGACGATGAGCCATTATTACGACGACGCCCGGGAGTTTGCCCGCATCGTCTCGATCGACAACCAGTGCGAAGAAGAACGCCACTACGTGATCGTCACCGGCGGCGGCCCCGGCCTCATGGAGGCGGCCAACCGTGGTGCCTTCGACGTGGGCTGCAAGTCGATTGGGCTCAACATCAAGCTGCCGGCCGAGCAGCAGCCCAACCCGTTCATCACACCGGAGCTCTGCTTCCAGTTCAAGTACTTCGCCATGCGGAAGTTTCACTTCATCCTCCGGGCTGCGGCGGTCGTGCTTTTTCCCGGCGGCTTCGGCACGCTCGACGAGATGTTCGAGGCGCTCACGCTCCGGCAGACCCACCGCATGCAACCGGTGCCGATCATCCTCTTCGGCCGCGACTACTGGTCGAAGGTGATCAACTTTCAGTTTCTGGCCGACTCCGGCGTGGTCGCGGATCATCATCTCGACCTGTTTACGTATGCCGAGACGCCAGGCGAGGCATGGCAGAAGATTCTCGACTTCCACGCGACGCGGAAGGGCGCCGAGCGGGTGTAGGGCGCGAGCCCGGGGGCCAATTACGCAGGCATCCGGAGCGTGAAAGTCGTGCCGACGCCGGGGGTGCTCTCGACGCCAACGGTGCCCCCGTGGGCCTGCACGATGTGTTTCACGATCGAGAGCCCGAGGCCAGTGCCGCCGAGCGTGCGGCTGCGACCTTTGTCGACCCGGTAGAACCGCTCGAAGACCCGTGGCAGGTGGGCCGGCTCGATGCCGCAACCTTCGTCGTGCACCTCGATCTCCAGTGCCGTGCCGCCGGTGGCATCCGGCGCGATTCGGGCCGACACTCGGATCGTGTCATCGACCTCGCAGGCCTTGATGGCGTTGTCGATCAGATTGATCAGCGCCTGCTCGATGAGGGGTGCATTGACCGCCGCCTGGAGGTCGGCATCGCACTCGACCTCCAGGCAGATCGACCGCTCCGTTGCCCGGGGCAAGCAGTCGGTGACGGCCTCCCCGAGCAGGGCGGCGATGGCGGTCGTCTCGAGCGGAAGCGTGCCAGCGCCCTCGCTCTGTTCGATTCGGGAGAGAGCCAGGAGATCTTCGATGATCGCCTCGAGCCGGTCGGCCTGACGGGCGACGATATCCAGAAACCGCCGCCGGTCCTCGGGATCGTCGGCGGCACCGTCGAGGAGCGTTTCCACAAAACCCTTGATCGAGGCGACCGGTGTCTTGAGTTCATGCGACACGTTGGCGACGAAGTCACGACGCACGTTTTCCAGCCGCTTCAAGTCGGTGACATCGTTGAGCACGATCACTGCGCCCCCCTCGCCCGACACGTCGCGAAGGGCCGTGCCACGGACGCGGATGGTGCGGTCGCGGGGGCCGGGCAGCACGATGTCATCCTCGACCGGCTCCCGGCAATCGATGGCCCGCAGGGCGAACCGCCGCAGGTCGGGATTGCGGATGACGTCTTGCATGAAGCGGCCGAGATCGGCCTCCATGTCGAGCTCGAACAGGTCGGCAGCCGCCCGATTGATGCCCAGTACCCGCTGCCGTGCATCGATGGCGAGCACTCCTTCGATCATGCTGTCGAGAACGGCCTCCTGCTCCGTGTCTTGGCGGCCGATCGTCAGCCCCCGCTCCACCAGTTGCTCGCGCAGGATGTGCACGGCGGAAGCGAGCGTGGAGAGTTCGGCAACGTCGGGCGTGGGGAGCGTGCCTTCGCTCAGGCCGCCCGCCACATCGGCTGCGGCCTGAGCAAGTTCGCGAACTGGTCGGGCGAGTCGCGCGGCCAGCGCCGCTGCCGCTGCCGCGGCTGCCGTCGCACACAGCAGGAATCCGAACAGGATCGACCGCTGCGACTCGGCCAACTCGCGGTCGGAGCGGACGGTATCGGTGGAGGCCCGCAGGATCGCCGTCGGCTGCCCCACCGGTCCGATCGGCACCGCCATCGCGAGAATGCGGCGGCCCCGGGCAATGTCGTAGCTACTCGTGATGGCGGGGCGTCCGGCGCGGGCATCGGCCAGAAATGAATCCGATCGCAAGGAGAGGGCAACGGCTTCGCCAGGAGCGTTGTCGGGGCCGATGGGTGGCAGCGTCGTGGCGACGAGCCCACCGCCAGGCTCCAGCAGGCTCAGTTCCACCTGGGCTGTCCGCTGCACCGATGTCGCGGCTGCGGTGAAAGCGGCAGGGTCGATCGGGCCGCCGTCGGTCGGGA
>JBIKNV010000088.1:0-8726 GCA_044358475.1 Pirellulales bacterium
TTACTTCCGACTGCTCGACGACTTCCAGGGTGTGGGCACGTTCGATCGATCGAGCATCTTCGATCAGGGCGGGCTCGCCTACCTGTCGTGGTGCTTCGTGCCGCGAACCTACGAGGCCTACGCCCGGTCGAGCGTCGTGACTGGCCCCTACGGAACCGGTCAGGAATACGGTGGCGGCCTCAATTGGTATCTCAGGCGATCCCGTCAGGCGCGGCTCACGCTCGAGGCGCTTCACATGAACAACAACCCCGCCCAAAACCTCCTCTACCCCTACCGGGCCGGCTACAGCGGCACTGCAATCCAAACGCAACTGATGGTGATTTTCTAGCTTCGCGCGAAGCTCGCCATCCTGGCCTCGTTTCGCTTGCCGAAAGAAAAGCGGCCCTCCGGACCTTACCTTTTGGTCGCCGGGAGTGGCTGCTACAATGAAGCGTTTTCCACCAGCAGGGATATGTCTCTCCGTGCCGACACCCTCCATCACCAAAGCGCAGCAGAAGGCGATCCAAAAAGCTGATACCCTCATCGAGGCTCTCGGCTGGATTCGCAAGTTTCGCGATACCACCACGGTGATCAAACTCGGCGGTAGCGTCGTCGAGCATCCGGAGTCGCTGCGCCACCTGCTGCTCGACATCGTCTTCATGTCGACGCTTGGCATGCGGATCATTGTCGTTCATGGTGGCGGCAAGGCGATCAGCCGGGCTATGGACGCCGCCGGTATCGAGCCGCGATTCGTGCAAGGCCGTCGCTATACCGACAAGGCCACGCTTGACATTGTCGAGAAGGTGCTGGCCACACAAGTCAACCATGAAATCGTCGCGAAGATCGAGGAGTTTGGCGGTCGAGCGATGTCGCTGAATTTTCTCTCCACCAACGTCCTGTTCGGCGAGAAACTCACGCTCCCAGGGCCGGATGGCGAACCGATCGATCTCGGGAACGTGGGTGAGGTGACCCGCGTCGACCGGCTCACGATCGACAACCTCACCTACGCCGGCCAGGTGCCGGTGATCCCCTCGATGGCGCTCGGCCCCGACGGCGAGAAGCTCAACGTCAACGCCGACACGGCCGCCACCGCCGTGGCCGCGGCTCTCGGGGCGGAGAAACTCGTCGTGCTCTCCGACATTCCTGGTGTGCTCCGCGACGTGAACGACCCGGAGAGCCTCGTTCATTCGCTCACCGCCAGTGAGGCCCGACGACTGATCGCCGACGGCACGATCTCTTCCGGCATGATTCCCAAGATCGAGGGCTGTCTCCACACGCTCGAACAGGGCGTGAAGAAGATCCACATCATCGACGGACGGCTGCGACACTCGTTGCTGCTCGAGATCTACACCACCAGCGGCGTCGGCACGGAGCTGGTTCGGGACGATGCCGCGGCATTGGCCTCCAACGGCGTGGCGGCCGTCGCCGGTGCCCGCTAACCGCATTCTTTTTCTGGGAGTATCCAACCGTGGCTACCATCGATGCGATGCATTCCCTCGTCGGCGAGAAGACGCAGGCAGTCATTGACGTCTTCGACCGCTACGTCGTGCCCAACTACCGCCGCTACCCCGTCTGCCTCGAGCGCGGTGTCGGGTCGCGGGTCTGGGATGCGGAGGGCGCGGAGTACCTCGACCTATTTCCTGGCTGGGGCTGCAATCTGTTGGGGCACTGCCCCGAGCACGTTGTGCGGGCGGTGCAGGAGCAGGTGGCCACACTGATCCACGTGCCCAACACGTGGTATATCGAGCCGCAGGGGAAGTGGGCGCAGATGCTTTCCGAGCGGTCATTCGGTGGCCAGGCCTTTTTCTGCAACTCTGGCACCGAAGCCAACGAGGCGGCCATCAAGCTCGTTCGCCTGCGTTCGGAAGGAAAGCGGTACAAGATCATCACCTTCACCGGCGGCTTCCACGGTCGCACGATGGGGGCCGTGTCGGCCACCGCCCAGCCGAAATACCACGAGGGCCTCGGGCCGATGGTAGCCGGCTTTCAGTACGCTCCGCACGGCGACCTCGACGCCGTCGAGCGGCTCATCGATGAGCACACCGGCGGCATCATGGTGGAGCCGATCCTTGGCGAAGGGGGCGTGGTGCCCGCGCCCGAGGGCTTTCTGCAGGGGCTGCGGCGAATCGCCGACGAGCATGACCTGCTGCTTGTGTTTGACGAGGTGCAGTGTGGCTGCGGCCGCACCGGCAGATGGTTTGGCTACCAGCATTTCGGTGTCACGCCCGACGTGATGACGCTCGCCAAGAGCCTCTGTGCCGGCGTAGCCGGCGGGGCCATGCTGACCACCGTCGATCTGGCCAAGCATCTCCGGCCCGGCATGCACGCCTCCACGTTCGGCGGCAACCCGCTGGCCGCCGCCGCCGGCATCGCCGCCATCGAGATGATCGAGCGGGACGGGCTGCTGGCCCACGTCGCAGCCGCTGCCGAAATCTTTCGCGAGCGGCTCTCCTCCCTCAAGGAGCGGTGCGACGCCGTCACCGATGTCCGAGTGTTGGGGATGATGATCGGCGTCGAACTGTCGATCGATGGCACCGCTGTGGTGCAGGCCTGCATGGATCGCAAGCTGCTGGTCAACTGCACGCAGGGACGCATCATCCGCCTGCTTCCGGCGATGACGATCACGCCGAGCGAGGTTCGCGACGGCTGCGACAGGCTGGCCGACGCGATTGTCGAAGTCGCATCGCGCGGCTAGTCATCCGTGATTTTTGCAGCAGGGTCCCCCGCCATGCGTCATGTCGTTGTTCCCGAGGATCTTTCGGCCCACGAGGTCGAGGCCGTATTCGCGGTCGCCGCCGACCTGCAGGAGAAATACGAGCAGGGCCGCCGCGATGCGTTGCTTCCCGGACGGGTCTTGGCGCTCGTCTTCGAGAAGCAGAGCCTGCGGACGCGGGTGAGCTTCCAGGCGGCGATGGTGCACCTCGGCGGGTCGAGCCTGTTTCTCGGTGAGGACACGGGCTTTGCGTCGAGCCGCGAAAGCATCGCCGACTTCGGGCGGGTGCTCTCGGAATATGTCGATGTCATCGTCTGCCGGTCGAAGGCTCACGATACGATCGTGCAGTTGGCATCCGTGGCCGAGGTGCCGGTGATCAACGGCCTCTCCGACTATTGCCATCCCTGTCAGGCCTTGGCCGACATCTATACGCTCAAGCGGCACGTCGGCCGCGTCGCGGGGCTCACGCTCACGTTCGTGGGTGACGGCAACAACGTGGCCCGGTCGCTCGCGATGCTCTGCGGCCTGCTCGGGATGCGATTCGTGTTGGCGGCGCCGAAAGCCTACCAGTTCGAACCGGCCTTCTGCGCCCATCTCGCCGCGGTCGTGCCGCAGGCCGAGATCGTGCAGACGACCGACCCGGTGGAGGCGGTGACCGGGGCGTCCGTTGTCTACACCGACGTCTGGGCGAGCATGGGACAGGAGAAGGAGCGTGCCCGCCGCATCCAGGATCTGCAGGGCTACCAGGTCAACGAGGCCCTGATGAAGCACTGCCCCGACGCCCTCTTCATGCACTGCCTGCCGGCCCGCCGTGGCGAGGAAGTGACCGACGGCGTGATCGACGGGCCGCAGAGCGTCGTCGTGGAGGAGGCGGCCAACCGGATGCACGTGCAGAAGGGGCTCTTGGCTTGGTTGTTGACGTGAGCCGTTGGCTGGTGGGCCCATCCCGCGGGCTTGCGCCCTGCGGCTTCCAAAACGATTACGGTCCTATTTGTCTCTATGGCTTTTGACGCGGGGCGGTATTCACGGCAGGTGCGGTTTGGGCCGCTCGGGGAAGCGGGCCAGGAGAGGCTCGCGCAGAGTCGGGTGGCGATCGTCGGGTGCGGGGCGCTGGGGAGTGTTTCCGCTCTGGCGCTGGCGCGGGCGGGCGTGGGGATGCTGCGGCTCATCGATCGTGACCTTCCGGAGATCAGCAACCTGCCGCGGCAGGTGCTCTTCGACGAGCAGGATCTCCGCGACGGATTGCCTAAGGCTGTGGCGGCGAAGCGGCAGCTCGAACGCATCAACAGTGACCTCGAGATCGAAGTCGCTGTGGCCGACGTGTCGTCGCGCAATGCCGGTCGGCTGCTGAGTGACGTCGACTGTATCGTCGACGGCACGGACAACTTCGAGACGCGGTTTCTCATCAACGAGGTGTGCTGCCGCGATCAGATTCCCTGGGTACACGGCGGGGCGATCGGCGCCGAGGGGCGGGTGCTTGCGGTGCGGCCCGGCATCACCGCCTGCCTGCGCTGCCTGATCCCCGATCCACCAGCTGCCGGATCGCTGCCCACCTGCGAGTCGGCCGGAATCATCGGTCCAGCGGCGCTGGTCGTCGGGGCGGTGCAGGCGGCCGAAGCCATGAAGCTGCTGGTCGGTGTGCCCGATCTGGGCAACGCCTTGCTGGCCTGCGACCTCTGGGGAGGTTCGTGGCGACTGATCGACCTCTCGCCACTGGCCGAGGCCGGCTGTCCAACCTGTCGACAAGCAGATTTCCCGTGGCTCGAGGGTCGGCGCGGTGGCACACCGACAGCCCTCTGTGGCCGCGATGCCGTGCAGGTGGCTCCGGCCGGAGCTGGCGAGATCGATCTGGCTTCGCTCGCCGAACGGCTGCGGAGCGTGGGGCGGGTCACGGCCAATCCGTGGCTCGTGCGATTGGATGTGGAGCCGGGGGTCCAGCTTTCGGTGTTTGCCGACGGCCGCGTGATCGTGACCGGCACCCGCGAGGAAGCCAAGGCCCGCGCGATCGTGGCGCGATATGTGGGCCAGTGACAGGCTGCAGGTGAGGCCCCCTTCCGGATGGAGGCCGGCGGGTCTGTCTACATGGTCGCGGCTTCGACGATCTTTTGTTCCGTCGCCTCGGCCCGGGGAAATTCGGCGGTGAGCCGGCCCTCGGCAAGCACGATGATCCGATCAGCGAGCGTGAGCAACTCGGGCAGCTCGCTCGACGTGAGGATGACCGCGAGGCCCTCCCGGCAAAGCCGGTCGATGAGCGTGTACAGCTCCGCCTTGGCGCCGACGTCGATCCCGCGGGTGGGGTCATCCAAAAGAAGGATTCGCGGCTTGGTAAGGAGCCAGCGGCTGATGATGCACTTCTGCTGGTTGCCCCCGGAAAGCCCCATGATCGAGGCATGCACGCCCGGCGTCTTCACGCCTGTTGCGGCCACGGGACCAGCCACGAGCGATTCCTCACGCGCTCGACTGACGAGGCAACCGCGGGCCGCCTCCCGGAGGCTGCAGAGGCTGACGTTGGCGGCCACATCGAGATCAGGGAAGAGGCCGAGCCGCTTGCGGTCTTCCGTCACCATGCCGACGCCCGCCGCACAGGCCTCCCGGGGGTGCCGAAACCGCACCGGCCGTCTGTCGAGCAGGATCGTGCCGCTCCAGGTCGGCTCTGCCGCGCCAAACAGCGTTTCCAAGAGTTCCGTGCGGCCCGCCCCCATCAGGCCAGCCACACCGAGGATCTCGCCGGCATGAAGGTCGAACGAGATGTCTTTCAGCCGGTAGCCCCGCGGATGATCGGGCCAAGGAAGCGTGAGGCTGCGGACCTCGAGCACCGTGTCGCCACGGGAGCGGTGGTGGTGGAACGCGTGTCCCTCGATCTCCCGGCCCACCATCCAGCCAGTGATCTCGTGCGGCGTCGTGGCCGTGCGGTCGACCGTCCTGATATGGCGACCGTCGCGAAGCACGGTGATTCGGTCGGCGAGCCGGAAGACCTCGTCCATCTTGTGCGAGATATAGAGGATCGTGGTGCCTTGGTCACGGAGCCGGAGGATCGTCCGCTCGAGTCGGGCCGACTCCGCCTCTGTCAGAGCGCTGGTTGGCTCATCCATGACCACGATCGACGCCTCGAGCGAGAGCGCCTTGGCAATCTCGACCAGCTGCTGGTCACCCACGCGAAGGCTGCCGGCTGTCGCCAAAGGCGAGACAGAGCAGTCCAAAGACTCGAGCAGCCGGGCTGCCTCCGTCGTCATACGACGGTCGTCGAGGAGCCCGAGACGCGTTCGTCGCTCACGGCCCAGAAAGATGTTGGCGGCGACCGTGAGCTCCTCGACGAGGTTGAGCTCCTGATGGATGATCGCCACTCCTGCTGCTTCCGCCTCGCGGGTGCCGGCAAACCGCCGCGGCATGCCGGTGATCTCCAGCACACCCTCGTCGGGCCGATAGACGCCCGACAGAATCTTCATCAGCGTGCTTTTGCCGGCACCGTTCTCACCACAGACGGCATGGATTTCTCCACGCCCGACCGCGAGCGAGACGTTGTCGAGGGCCACGACGCCAGGAAACCGCTTCGTGATGCCCCGCATGGTGACGGCGGTCGGACCGGCATGGCTCATCGCTGCACTTCCCAGACCCTCAGCCCACCGAGCAGCACCAACGCCGCGATGCCGGCTGCGATACCAACACGGCTGCCGGCGGTCATCGCCACCACTCCGCCGGCGAGGAGGGCGAGCGTGGGAATGACGCACAGACCAAGCGCCCCGGGGAGTAGGTGTCGCCCGCCACGGGCCATCTGGCCCAACTGGGCGAACGTCACGGCGATGACAACCACCACGCCCACGATCATGCCCTCATACACGTCGGCGCCAGTCTTGATGATCTTCGAGATCGCATCGATCACCACCCGCATGAAGATCGTGCCCAGCACCGTGCCCGTGACCGAGCCGGCGCCACCTGCCAGCGAGCAGCCGCCCACCACCGCCGCGGCGATGGCGTTGAGCTCATGGCCTCGGGCCTGGTTGGTTGGGGAGGCGGCCGACTCATTGGCGACGTAAAAGAGGCCGGCCAGGGCCGCCGTCATGGCGCCAAAGCAGTAGGCGAACCATTTCACGTTTTCCGTCTTGATGCCTGCCAGTCTGGCCGCCTCCTCGTTGCCACCGAGCGCGTAGAGATGCCGGCCGAGGACGGTCCGGGTGAGCAGGATCCAGGTGAGCACCGCCAGGATCGCGAACACCGCCACCGGAATCCACACGTTGTCACGGATTGCCTTGAAGAACGGGTCGGCCACGTTGATGAGGTTGTTCTTGGAGGGCGTGACCGCGGCCGTGGCACTCTCGGCAAGCGCCCGAGCAAGGCTTCGCAGGCCAACGAGCGTCGCGAGCGTGGCAATGAAGGGGGGCAGGCGGATTGCCGTAATGAGCCAGGCATGGAGCGTGCCCACCAGGAAGCCCGAGGCAAGTGCGGCGAGGCAACCGAGCGTGACGGCCACCGGGCCGGCCGGCTTGAACCCGATCATCGCTGCCGGAGACAGCAGCAGCATGGTGGCGGCACAGACGGTGCCTGACAGGGCGATCATCGAACCAGACGACAGGTCGATGCCACCGGCGATGATCACGACGGTGGCCCCGAGCGCGAAGATGCCCAAGAGCGCCGTGTTGCGGGCGATGTCGCGGAGGCTGGCATAGGGCTGGAACCAGTAGCTGTGGTTGGCGTCGACGAGGGCCGTCAGCACGACTGCCACAACGATCGCCAGCACCAACGCCCATTCGGCCGGCCGCAAGAAAAAACCGCGGCCGGTGCCGGCGGGCGGGGGGGATGTCGCGTCCATGTGCGGCATGCCGAAATCCTCACGAGCTCGACAGGCCGTAGGAGTCGAGCCAGGCCCGGAACTTCGACAGCGGATAAAACTCGATACCCTCGGCCTCGAAGTCCGCGGCCTCGAGTGGTGAGCCCTCATCGGGCGCGATCAGCCGCAGGCCTGTGGTGTGGATGTCGCCATCAGGCTCACCAGTTTTGGGAAACAGTTCCTTGATCGTCGCCTCATCGCCGGCGTGCATGGCCAGCAGCAGTCTGACGGTGAGGATTCCCATCTCGAACGGGTTTTGAACCACCATTGCGTCGATCCGGCCGTCGGCCATGTGCTGGAGGGCCGCCGCCTGGGCGTCGAACGTGACGACCGTGACCTGGTCGCGAACCGACCGCTCCTCCGTGACCTCGGCGATCGCTGGAGCGTTGTAGGCCCAGATGCCGACCAGCGCGACGAGGTCGGGATGATTGACGAGGGCCGTGCGGACGTTGGTGCGGGCCTTCGAGAGATCCATTTCGTCGGGCATGCGGTCGAGTTCTTTAAACCCTGAGCCGGTAGCCTCCTGAAAGCCGTCCATCCGCTTGCGGGCATTGTCGTTATCGGTGAAGCCAGCGAATTGCACGTAGCCCCCGGACGTCTTCCCCCTGCTCTCGAGAAGTTTCTTGGCCGCACGGCCGAGCAGGCGGCCACCGACGACGTTGTCGGTACCGATGTAATACGGACGAGCATCGGGAAAGAGGCTGCGGTTTACGTCGCCATCGACAGTGATCACCTTCACCCCTTTGGCGGCGAGGTTTCTCATCTCCTCGACGATGGCGGCGTTTTCCGCCTGGATCACCGAGATGGCGACGCCGGCCACGTCCGCTTGGCTGGCCAATTGGCGGAGCTTCTCGATCTGGCCCTGGGCGGTGCCGTTATTTTTCTCCATCACGACCGTGAGGCCGTGTGATTCGAGATCAGCCCGCCTCGCGCCCTCGAGCAGGCCGGCGTTGCAGGCGTGCCAGAACGGGTCATCGCCGTTGGTAATGAAAATCAGCCGCTTCAGTCCGGAACGAGCGGCAGTGGCCACAGCCGTTTGTGTCGGTGCCGGCTGTCGACCGCAGCCGGAAGCCAACACGGAGGCGCACGCCAGCAAAACAAGCAGAGATCGCATGTCCGAAAAGCCCCTTGAGAAACTCAGCAATTCAGTATCGTAGCCCATTTTTTCGCAGATGCACGAGGGGCTGTTCAGCACCGCCGGTCCCTGCT
>JBIKNV010000187.1:0-5718 GCA_044358475.1 Pirellulales bacterium
CCCTTTGTAGCTTGACCACCCGAATCGAATGCTCGCGAACGAGCACCTGATCGGATGACTTACTCCCTCCCGACTCCCTTGCTGGGAAGCCGGGAAGGCAACGATTTTTCTCGCTCTTTCACACCGACCCTCGCGGGCCAGCTGAAAAAATTTAAGCCTTGGGAGAACGCTTCAGGAAGGAGTGCTTGAGACACTCCCGCCATCGGCATTCTTTTCAAGATGCCAACTACCACGACCAAATTGTCAAAGAACAAAACAAGCCGCCATCGCAGCACCGAAGTGAAGCGACGCCGGCTCGTGGCCTGTCATGGACAGAGGTTCGTCTCGGCAGCGGTGTACGAGAGCACACTGCTGCCGAAGCGGGCCTCAACCCACGAGCAGACCGTGACGGAAGCGCCACGAGCCGTCCAGCGGGAACCGAGCCAGAGAAACAGGATCGGCCGCTTGACTCCAGAAAAATTAGCGAAGCCGGGGGTGGTCGTCAAGCGGCTGGAAAATGCGGGCTGAAAACAACGTCTCCCGGCATTTTTCGGGAGACACGCGAGGGTATAAACGATGGGATGATCGCCCGCGCCATCCATCGTGCACACGCGCCATGCTTCGCCGCCTTGGCCCCCCTGCTCTTCTCGGCGGCCCCCTGCAAACAGGCCGAAGCAGCCGAGCCGGCCGCCCCTCCGGTGGTGGTCGCGACCGCCGAACACCAGGAAATCGCCGCTTCGCAGCCGTTCGTAGGCACGGTCTACCCGCGCCGCACGAGCGACGTCGGCAGCGCCGTCGATGGCCGGCTCGTCGAGTTTCCCATCGAAGACGGGCAGCACGTCTCAGCCGGCCAGCCGATCGCGGAGTTATTGCGCGGCCTGCTCGAAATCGAGCGGACAGGCGCCGCGGCGGAACTCGAGCGACGGCGGCAGTTGCTGGGTGAACTCAAGGCAGGAACGCGTCCCGAAGAGATCGCCCAGGCCCGTGCCGTGGTGGCGGGATTCGAGGCCCGGCTCGAGTATGCCCGCAGCCGCCTGAACCGGCTCACGCGGCTCGTTGAGCGCGGCACGAGCACCACCGACGAACTGCAGGACGCCCAGACCGAAATGCGGCAGTCCGAGGCGCAACTCGCGGGTGCCAAGGCGGCGCTCGCGCTCGCCGAAGCCGGGCCGCGGGCCGAGCAGATCGCGCAGGCCGCCGCCGCCGTGGCCGCCCAGGAGGCCGAGCTCGAGCGGATCGACGACCAGCTGAGCAAGCACACGATCCGCGCGCCGTTCGACGGCTGGGTGGTCGAACGTTTCACAGAAAAGGGCCAATGGGTCGCGCGAGGCGGCCTCATCGCGAGGATCGCCGAGCTTGACCGCGTGGAGATCGAAGTGCAGGTGCCAGAGCTGTCGATCGGGTCGCTGGCCGCGGCCGCCACCGTCCGGCTCGAAATCGATGCGGCGCCCAACCAAACATGGATCGGCACGGTGGAACGGGTGGTGCCGCAGGCCGACCTCTTGAGCCGCAGCTTCCCTGTGAAGGTGAAGCTTGAAAACCTGATCGTCGACGGCCAGCCCGTGCTGCGCGGCGGCCTTCTGGCCCGCGCCTGGCTGCCGGTCGGAAAGACTGGACTGGCCGTGGTGGTGCCGAAGGACGCACTGGTCCTCGGTGCCGGTCCACCGTTCGTCTATGCGGTCGAGCCGACGGCCCCGGGCGCCGGCACCGTGCGGCCGGTGCCCGTATCGCTCGGCGCGGCGGTCGGCTCAGGCGTCGAGGTGCGGGGAGACATCGCAGCCGGCCAGGTCGTCGTCGTGCGCGGCAATGAGCGACTGCGACCCGGCATGGCGGTCTCCTTCGCGCCGCCGCCGCCGCCGACGCCCTGACCGGGAGGCCGCCATGAATCTCGTCGCCGCCTGCGTCGCCAATCCCGTGAAGGTCGCGGTGGGCGTGATCCTGATCACGCTCTTCGGCATCCTCGCGATCGTCACGATGCCGGTGCAACTGACGCCCGAGGTGCAGATCCCCACGATCTCGGTGGAGTCGCGATGGATCGGCGCGAGCCCGCAGGAGATCGAGCGCGAGCTCGTGCAGCCGCTCGAGGAGCAGCTGCGCAGCGTCGAGGGGCTGGTGAAGCTGTCGAGCGATTCGAGCGACTCCCTGGGCGTGATCGAGCTGGAATTCGCGGTCGGCACCGACATGTCGCAGGCGCTCGTGAAGGTCAACACCCGCGTGCAGCAGGTGCGCGATTGGCCGATCGACGCCGACCGGCCGGTGATTCGCACGGCCAGTTCCAACGACCGTCCCGTGGCCTGGTTCATCCTCGGGCAGGCTGCCCCCGACCCGGCGACGATCACCAAGGCCAAGGCCGGCCCTGTCGGCCGAGCTCGACCGTGTCATGTCGGCGCGGACGCCCGACCTCGCCCTCTTTCGGCTCCGCCGGCTCGTGGCCGCCCAACCGGAGCTCGAGTCGCTACGGCCGCCCGACTTCGACGTCGAAGCGATGCGCCGCATGGCCGAAGACGAGATCGAGAGCCGGCTCGAGCGGGTGGACGGCGTGTCGAATGCGGATCTGGTGGGTGGCCGCGCAGACGAGCTGCAGGTGATCGTCGATCCGCAGCTGCTGGCCGCCCGCAGGCTCACGATCGACGACCTGCGGATGGCCCTGGCAAACCAGAACCAAGACACCTCCGGTGGCGACGTCTGGGAGGGGAAGCGGCGGTACGTCGTCCGCACGCTCGGGCGGCTTCGCTCGCCCGAGCAGGTGGAAGGCGTGATCATCACGCGGCGGGATGGCAAGCCGGTCTACGTGCGTGACGTCGCCCGGGCACAGCTCGGCACGAAGAAGCCCGACGGCATCGTGCGCCGCTTCGGCGCCCGCAACATCGCCGTCAGGGTCACCCGCGAGCAGGGCGCCAATGTGCTCGACATGATGCGGCGGCTGCGGGCCGTGGCCGCCGACATCGATGCGGGCCTGCGGCCGCGGGGCCTGAGCCTTTCCCTCGTCTACGACGAGACCGACTACATCAATTCCGCGATCGGCCTGGTCAACGACAACATCCTCGTGGGCGGCCTGCTGACGCTCGGCACGCTCCTGCTTTTTTTACGGAACATCCGCTCCACGCTGATCGTGGCGATGTCGATCCCCGTGAGCGTCATGGGCACCTTCCTGGCGCTCGCGGCCTTCGATCGCACGCTCAACGTGATCAGCCTGGCCGGGATCGCGTTCGCCGTCGGGATGCTGATCGACAATGCCGTGGTGGTGCTGGAGAACATCTTCGTTCACTGGAGCCGCGGGGAAGACCCGAAGACGGCCGCGGTCCGCGGCACCAGCGAAGTGTGGGGAGCCATCCTCGCCAGCACACTCACCAACGTCGCCGTCTTCCTGCCGGTCCTGTTCGTGAAGGGGGAGGCCGGCCAGCTCTTCGGCGATATCGCGCTGGCGATCGCAGCCGCCGTCGGGCTGTCGCTGGCCGTTTCCGGGCTCGTGGTCCCGGCGGCGGCCGCCTGGCTTCTCCAGGGCCGTCATGCCCGCGCGGCCGTGGCCGTGGTCACCGGCGGCGAGTCGACGGCGGGCCCGGATCAGCGCTCGGCCTGGGGAGTTGCCGGCAATCTCGTGGGGCTCGTCGGCAGTGGCTTCACGGAGGCCGTGATCGGCCTCGACCGGTTCCTGCTCGGCGGCCTCGTGCGGCCGGCCGTGACGTCGCTCGCGATCGTGGCGGCCGCGACGGCCGCCACGTGGCTCCTCATGCCGAAGGTCGAGTATCTGCCGGAGGGAAACCGCAACCTCGTCTTCGGCATCCTGCTGCCACCGCCGGGCTACAACATCGAAGAACTCCTGCGCATGGGAGACATCGTCGAGGCGCGGCTGCTGCCCTATTGGGACGTCGATCCCGGCACGCCGGAAGCCGCCGCGCTCGACGCGCCGATCCTCGGCGACATGTTTTTCGTCGCTCGGGGCAGGAGCGTTTTTCTCGGGGTGCGCTCGCTCGACCCGCTGCAGGCCTCGAAGCTGGTGCCGCTGATCCGGCGCGTGGCCGCCGACCTGCCTGGCACGTTCGCGGTGGCCAAACAGTCGAGCCTCTTCGAGCAGGGGATCGGCTCGGGCCGCACGGTCGACATCGAGATCACCGGGCCCGACCTCGCCAAACTCGTGCAGCTCGGCGTGCAGGTCATGGGGAAACTCCCGGAGGCGACGCCGGGCAGCCAGAACCTGCCGAAGCCGTCGCTCGATCTCTCGAGCCCCGAGATCCAGCTCGTCCCGCGGCTGGAGCAGGCGGCCGATATGCGGCTCGATGCCCGGCAGCTCGGCTATATGGTCGACTGCCTGGTCGACGGCGGCTACGCCACCGATTACTACCTCGGCAGCGACCGGATCGACCTCGTGATCAAGGGAGATGAGCGGTTCGTGAAACGCACGCAGGACGTGCGCACCCTGCCTGTGATCACGCCCGGCGGCCAGCTCGTGCCGCTGGAGAGCGTGGCGGAGGTCCGCGAGTTCTCGAGCGGCCCTGAGCAGATCCTCCACCGTGAGCGGGAGCGGGCGATCACGGTGCAGGTGTCGCCGCCGGCCAGGATGCCCCTGGAAGATGCGCAGGAACGCATCCAGAGCCTGGTCGTCAAGCCGCTCGCGGAATCGGGGGCCCTCGCGGGCGGCTATGCGATCACCCTCGGCGGCACCACCGACAAGCTCGTCACCACCTGGCAGTCGCTCTGGTTCAATCTCGTGCTGGCCGGCCTGATCACCTACCTGCTGATGGCGGCACTTTTCGAGTCGTGGGTCTATCCGGCGGTGATCATCCTGTCGGTGCCGCTGGGGAGTGTCGGCGGCCTGCTGGGGCTCGCGGTCTTGAACCGGCTGGGCGCGGCCTTCGGCATCTATCAGTCGCTCGACGTGCTCACCATGCTCGGCTTCGTGATTCTCATCGGCACGGTGGTGAACAACCCGATCCTGATCGTGGAACGGGCCCTGCAGCTGGTGCGCGGCGAGGCCGACGACGGCCGCACCGGCGGGTGGGAGCCGACGGCGGCGATTCTCGAGGCGATCCGCAGCCGCATTCGCCCGATCTTCATGACCACGCTGACGACGGTGCTCGGTCTGCTGCCGCTGGTGCTCTTCCCAGGCGCCGGCAGCGAACTCTATCGCGGGCTCGGCGCCGTGCTGCTGGGCGGCATGCTGGTCTCGACGGTCATCACGCTGGTGCTCGTGCCGTCACTCCTGGCCTTGTGCTTTCGGGTGTTTCGGCCGACACCGACGGTCGTGTCGGAAGATCCTGCCTTCCAAGGAGTTGCCTCCGACGAAACCTCCGCCCTTCCGATCCGTTAAAGTAGTCATTCGATCACGTCTCGGCATTGCCCTCGGAGAATTCTCCCATGTCTCGCCGCATCATGGCCAGAGCTACCTTCGGCCTCCGGCCCCTTCATGGTTTCACCCTCGTTGAGCTCCTGGTCGTGATCGCCATCATCGGCGTGCTCATCGGCCTTCTGTTGCCCGCCGTGCAGTCGGCCCGCGAGTCGGGGCGGCGCATGGCCTGCTCCAACAACCTCAAGCAGGTGGGGCTGGCGGTGGCCCTGAGTGATGACATCACGAAGGCGTTCCCCACCGGCCGGCTCACCCGCGACGAGTACGACGTGTCGTGGGCCTTTCGCATCCTGTCCTACATGGAAGAGCAGGCAATCTTCGACACCCGCAATCCGGACCACACCGTGCCTTGCTGGGACGCCTCCAACGCCACCGCCTTTCGCACCCCCGTAGCC
>JBIKNV010000444.1:0-2968 GCA_044358475.1 Pirellulales bacterium
CGGCCGATCGCAACTTCGACAACAACAATGATCCTCCCGTGGTGGAAAACGCGGCGGCCGGCGGTGATTTCGCCGCCAACGCAGGCACCTACTTCAACTATGCGCCGTCCGCTGACGGTAGCATCGATCCCAAGCAGGCTGGGCCGATCCACACGTTCTCGAAGGTCCGCGGTGCTCAGGTCACGGACGGACTGAGCAAGACGTTCGCGATCGGGGAGCGGCACATCCCGCCAGCCGATCCGTCGGTCAACGCCACCATGGTGCACTTCCAGCAGGGCGACACGGCGTTCTTCCCATCCGACACGCCGCACGTGCTGTTTCGAGATACCGCGCGGGGCCTGGCTGACGGCCCCGGTGACACCAGCAACCGTAAATTCGGGAGCCGGCATCCGGGTGTCACGCAGTTCGTGTTCCTCGACGGGCACGTCGAGGCGATCTCCAATACCACTGGCCTCGACATCTTGCGATGGTACTGCGCGATCGGCGATGGCAACGATCCGACGGCCCCGACCGACGGCGCCAACCCAGGCGCCGGGGGTGTTTACTAGGAGCGACGTCATGGGCACGAGCAACAAAAGCAAGATGGCTTCCGCATCGAAGAGTGTCGCAGACGGCCGATCCTGGAGGACTGCGGTCCTGGGGTTCCTTCTCTGTGTGGTAGCCGGCGGAGCGTGGCTCCTGTTCGGCCGCGGCCCCAACTTCGCGGCCGAAGCGGAGACGCTGCAGCGACAACTGCTCGCCACCGAGATCTCGCCACAGCAGCGGCGAGAGATGCTTACCACGCTCATGCGGCATGTCGACAAACTCGACAGTCAGGCACAGCGAACACTGATGGCTTCCGTACGGCAGCAGTGGCGGGACATCCAGCGGCAGGACATGGACGCCTACTTCGCCGCCTCTGAGCCCGATCGCCAGGCGACCCTCGACCGCGCCCTTGACCGCCTCGTGCTCATCGCCGATCTGGCCGCAGCGTTTACTCCCGGCGGCATGCGGGTGCGGCAGCCCCGCCCCGAGGGTGCCCCCGACCGGAAGGCGACTGCCGACTCCCAGCCGCCGCGCCGGCCCGCCCAGGACGCGGCAACGGTTGCCGCACAGCAACAAGCGATGGAGGCCTACACGGCCGCCCTGGAAAAACGCGCTCGCGAGCGGGGCTTGGACGTGCCGATGCCGGGCCGGCGGCGGCAACGCGGCTAAGCGTCGGGCTGGTGCCCAAACTGGCATTGGTACCAACAGCCGAGCCTTCGATAATCGGGTGATGGTCATTCCTGCACCGGCGCTCGGCACCCGCGCGACCACCGACGTCGTCGGACGTTTCGGAGGGCGGCTTGATCCCACCGTGCCCTTGTTTTGGGCCTTCGTCGCGGTCCATGTGATCGCCTGGACGATCGTGCCGGTAGTCGCCCAGCGGTGCATTCCCTACGACACGGTCGAAATGTTTTATTGGGGCCACGAGTGGCAATGGGGTTACTACAAGCACCCTCCCCTGCCCGCCTGGATCGCCGAATGCTGCTGGCTGCTGTTCGGCAGTGTCGACTGGCCGATCTATCTCGTCAGCCAATTGAGCGTGGCCCTGTGCTTCGTGGCGGCCTGGCTTCTGGCCCGTGAGGTTCTTGCGCCGTGGCCGGCCTTGGTGTCGGTGATGCTGCTGGAGCTCTGTCCGTTTCTGAATTACACGACGCCGCAGTGGAACAACAACGGACCGACCAAGCCCGCCTGGGCGTTCGCGATTCTGTTTCTCTTCCTGGCGCTGACAAAACGCCGGTGGTGGTGCTGGCCGGCCGCCGGTGCGGCCCTCGGTCTGGCCATGCTCGCGAAGTACGACGTGGCCCTGCTCGTCGTCACCATGATCGGCTTCCTCGTGCTCCATCCGGCCGTACGGTCTGTCAGGGTGGCGGCGGGGGCCTTCGCGATGCTCGTCGCTGCCGGCTTGGTCGCCGCTCCGCATCTGGCCTGGCTGCTCGATGGCGATGCGCCCACGCTCGCGTATCTCCGGAGCCGGGTTCCCGAGGCCCGCACCTGGCTCAATCACATCACCGGCCCCGTGGGTTTTCTCATCGCCCAGATTGGCGCCGTCGTCGGCATGCCGCTGCTGGTCGGAACGGTATTCGGCTGGAACTGGCGGCTGGCGGCCGGTGACGACCGACGGCGGTTCGCCCGGACGTATCTGCTCGCGATGGTACTTGGGCCCCCGACGCTCGCCCTCGCCGCGTCAGCCCTCACGGGCATGCGCATGGTCGCCGTGTGGGGCTCACCGATGTGGACGTTCTTCGGCGTTCTGCTCATGGTCGCTTTCGAGCCGGCTGGAACGCCGGCCCAGTATCGGCAACTCGCCCGTCGCTGCCTGGCTTGGGGCGCGATCCTGCTTGTCGCCTTCGGCATTGCCAAGACGTTTCACGGCGAGTTCAAGGGGGAGCCTCGACGGGTTCACTACCCGGGTCGGGCCCTGGCGGGTGAGATCAACCGCCGCTGGGCGGCGGTGTCGAGCGAGCCGTTGACCATCATCGGCGGCGATGCGTGGCTAGCCGGCGTCGCCGCCTTCTACGATCCAAATCGTCCCCACGTCTATCCGGACCTTCAGGCGGCCTGGGCACCGTGGCTCAACGATGAAAAACTGCGGCGCGCTGGCGGCGTGCTGATCTGGCAGGAGGCAACCGCCGACACCGTCCAGGGCTGGCTCGACCGCTTCCCCGGGGCACGCATCGAGCCCCCAATTGAACTTCCCGTACCGGGCGTCTTTCGGAACCTCAGCGTCCGCGTTCAAATCGCGGTCGTTCCCCCGGCCGAGCCCTGAAGCGAGCGAAAAAGAAAAGGCTCCGGTCGGAGTCGAACCGACGATGGCGGATTTGCAATCCGCTGCCTTAGCCACTTGGCTACGGAGCCATCGAAAACCGTCCCGACACGCTAGGGGAGTTTGGGCCGACTGGTCAAGTCGTACTGTCTCGACCGAGTCTTCCGGATGCTCCCGTGA
>JBIKNV010000003.1:0-26938 GCA_044358475.1 Pirellulales bacterium
CGGCCCACGATATGAGCCACTACGCCCCCGGGGATCGCATGGCGGCCTCGCAGAAGCGGGATCGTGTGCAGAGCGAGATGCTTGCCACGTTTTTTGACAAGCTCAAGGCCGTGAAGGAGCCCGATGGGTCGAGCCTGTTCGACCACACGACCGTCGTCTTCGGCTCAAACCTGCGGTCGATCCACTACCTCGACAACTGCCCCACACTCATCGCCGGCGGCGGATCGGGCATCGCACTCGGGCAGCATGTCGCGATGCCGAAGGGCACGCCACTGTGCAACATCTGGCTCACGCTGCTCCAGGGATCCGGCATTGCCACCGACACCTTCGGCGACGCCACCGGCCCGCTCAGCGAGCTCCAGCGAGCCTGAACTGCCAGCAAGCCGCAGGGCGCGAGCCCGCGGGGTGACGCGCGGATTAGCGCCGCCGCAGTCCCGCCGGCTTGCGCCTGGCGGCTTCCTGGTGAAGCCGCAGGGCGCAAGCCCGCGGACTGACGCACCAGTCCGCGCCGCTACTGGCCCCGAGGCTCGCACCCGGGGCTTCCTGGGTGGGCCACTCGCTCGCCTGACTACCAGCGCTCAACCCGGGAAGCGGTGGCCGAGTTTTTCCCGCTTCGTCGCCAGATACCGCTCGTTGTGCTCGTTGACCGGGGGAAGGATCGGAACCTGATCCACGACATCCAGATCAAAACCGCCGTAGATGAACGCATCGGTCTTCTTCGGGTTGTTGGTGAGCAGCCGCACCTTCCGCAGGCCGAGATCCTTGAGCAGCTGGATGCCCACACCGTAATCGCGCGAGTCGGCCTTGTAGCCGAGCGCGAGGTTGGCCTCCACCGTGTCGAGTCCCCTGTCCTGCAGTTCATAGGCCCGGATCTTCTCGACAAGGCCGATACCCCGCCCCTCCTGCGGCAGGTAGACGAGCACGCCCGCCCCCTCGCGACCGATCATGTCGAGGGCCATGTGCAACTGGTCGCCGCAGTCGCATCGCAGGCTGTCGAGCAGGTCGCCGGTGAAGCAGGAGGAATGCAGCCGCACGAGCGGCGCCGCCGCCTTCGTCGGATCGCCCATCACGAGCACCAGCGGCTGCTGTGGCTCATATTTCACGCCGTAGGCGATGATGCGAAACCGGCCCCACTTCGTCGGCAGGTCGGCCTCGGCGATCCGCTCCACGAGCTTCTCTCGCAGCCGCCGCTGCCGAATTAACTCCTCGATCGAGATGATCTCGAGCTTGTGATCACGGGCGAGCTGAAAGAGCGACTCGCGGTCGGCCCGGTTGCCGGAGTCGTCGAGGATCTCGCAGAGCACGCCGGCTGGCTGCATGCCCGCCAGACGCGAGAGATCGATGGCCGCCTCGGTATGGCCGGCCCGCCGTAACACGCCCCCTTCCTTCGCGATGAGCGGAAAGAGATGCCCCGGCCGGACGAAGTCGGCCGGCGTGCTCGCGGGGTCGAGGATCGCGCGGATCGTGTCGGCCCGTTCAACGGCCGTAATGCCCGTCCGCGCGGACCGATGATCCACCGGCACCGTGAAGGCAGTGCCCAGCGGCGTGGAGTTCGCCTCCACCATCATCGGCAGGTCGAGCCGCCGGGCCACGTCGGGCAGGATCGGCATGCAGACCTGGCCACGCCCATGCGTGATCATGAAGTTGACGATCGCCGGCGTGACCGTCTCGGCGGCGCAGACGAAGTCGCCCTCGTTTTCCCGATCTTCGGCATCGACGACGATTACGACCTCGCCGCGGTGAAACGCCTCCACAGCCGCGTCGAGACTGCTGAATCGGTCGGGCATGCCCTGGGCTCCCTGCCTGGTTTCTCGTGACTTTTTGCAGGCCAACTGCGGCCTTCTGCAAGATGATTATACGATGGTGGACAGCGGCGTCCGCGTTGCCGGCTGCCACAAGAGGCGATTGTGCCAAGGAAACGGGTCTGGTGATGCTCGATCGTGAGGAATACGTCGAACAGGCCTACCTGTTCCGCAATCTGGCCGAGCGGATCTCCGCCGGCATCGCCGCCCAGGAGGCCCTCCGGGCAATCGGCGAAGAGGTGCTGGCGACCTCGAAATTACCGATGGCGCTCGACTACCTGGCTGGTGAACTGAAACTCGTCGGCACGCTCTCCACAGCGATGTCGCGGCTTCCTCACTACTTCACCGCCTTTCAGACCTTCGTGATGTCGCAGGCCGAGGAGGAGGGAGGCCGGTTCGACATGCGAACCGGTCTGGCGATCCTCGAGCGGGAGGCGACCTACCGCGCCGAAGGAGCGACGCCGCAGGGGCTCTTCTTCTACCGCTTCGAATGCCTGTCGCGCAACCGTCTCGACTATGCACTCGGCCTCGTCGCTCTGGCCGACGACGCGATCTTCGACGGCGACTGGCGCACGTGGATCACGATGCTTTCGCGGCAGATGGGGTTTGTCGATCTGGCCGACCTCGTCTACATCCGCAGTCCGGAGTATTGGCGGATCGAAAAACGTGACGCCGCCCAGGCCGGCCGTGAAGCCCCGGGACCTGATCGTGCGATCCTCTTCGGCGAGAAGGAGGGCCGCATCGCGCGGGCCAACCGCGGCAAGGATCCGCTCTTCTTCTTCGCGGCGTTGCAGCGACAACTCGGCTACCCGGCGGTGCCTCGGCCAGAGCGACCGAAGCCGATCGAGGATTCCCCCGCCCTTCTTGCCCGCCGGCTCGAGCGGCTCGAGATGCGGGTAAAACTCCTCGAGGAAGAAAGCGGCAGCGGCATCGACCTCTCGCGGTTCGACCCCAAAAATTTTTATCCGGGAGCGAGCGAGTGACTGCCGACGCTCGCCTGATCTGGACTGCCGCAATTGACGCAGTGCGGCCGGAGCGGCTGCTGACCACGGCCACGGTGGAATCCTGTATTCGCAACGCGATTGACGGCTGCGACAGCGTCGTCGTCATCGGCGCAGGCAAGGCGGCGGCGGGCATGGCAGCGGGCGTCGAGGCGCTCCTTCGAGCGGAGGTCCTGTCACGGCATCGCGTCGCCGGTCTCGTGAGCGTGCCGGAGGGCTGCGGCCGACGACTCGAGTGCGTCGAGGTGCGAGCGACTCGGCCCACAGGTGTGAACCTACCCACGCCCGCGGTCGTCCGGGCGACGGAAGAGATCATCCGGCTCGTGTCGTCGCTCACGCCCCGCGACGTCGCGA
This sequence comes from Pirellulales bacterium, assembly GCA_044358475.1. Taxonomy (GTDB): domain Bacteria; phylum Planctomycetota; class Planctomycetia; order Pirellulales; family UBA1268; genus CACORA01. The sequence continues at coordinate 3,158 of JBIKNV010000003.1, forward strand.
TCGCGGTGATTACCGGCGGCGGCTCGGCGCTCTTGGCCGCACCGCGGCCGGGCGTGTCGCTCGAAGAAAAGATTGCCGCCACCCGCCGGCTCTCCGAAACGGGCGCGACGATCGCCGAGCTCAACGCCGCCCGCCGCGGCATGAGCCTCGTGAAGGGGGGCGGCCTCGCCCGGGCCTGCATGGCCGGCCGTCTCGTCGTCCTCGTGCTCTCTGACGTGATCGGCAACGACCTCGATGTGATTGCCTCGGGGCCGTGCATGCCGGCGGAGGCAGCGACCAACGGGAGCTGGACAACGCCCCACGGCTGCCGCGTGGAGCACCTGATCGTGGGCGACAACGCGACGGCTGTATCCGCGGCGGAGGCGGAGGCCCGGCGGCTGGGCTACGAGATCGTGCCGGTGACGATCCCTACTGAGGCGACCGCTGAAGCCGTGGGTATCGATCTGGCTGATGCCGCACTCGCCGCGCTGGCGGCGAAACGTCGCGATGGGCGCCCGCGGGCGGTTGTGTCCGGCGGCGAGGCGACGGTGCGCGTCCCACACGATCACGGGCGGGGAGGCCGCAACCAGCAGACCGTGCTGGCAGCGATCGACCACGTGCGGCAGACAGCGAACGCATGGCCCGAGGGCCTCGTCATCGCGAGCGTGGGCACCGACGGCGAAGACGGCCCCACAGACGCCGCCGGAGCCGTTGCCGATGCCGCAATCGTGGCGGCGATCGAGGCCCAAGGACTCGACGTGGCAGGAGCCCTCATGCGCTGCGATGCCTATCCGCTGCTGGCCGCCTCGGGTGGCCTGATCCACACGGGCCCCACCGGCACGAACGTCGCAGACGTGCGGATGGTGCTGGTGCCTGGGTAACAGCAGCAAGCCCCGGGCGCGCGCCTGGGGGCTGAAGTGGTACCGAGTGGTGCGTCAGCCCGCCGGCTTGCGCCTGGCGGCTAGCTTTACGAAACCCTCGCCATCCTGGCCTCGGGTTTCTTCGCGAACATCCGTTCGCCCTTGTAAGCCCGCCCTCCAGGCGGGCAACGCCACACCCAGCCAGCCCCGGGCGCAAGCCCGGTGGACTGCAGCGTCGCTGGCTGGTGCGTCATCCCGCGGGCTGGCGCCCTGCGGCTGGCTGGGGAACGGGACTGCGGCTACGTCGGTGACCGACGTCAGACGTCGCACAACGCCACGGCCTCCCGCAGCCCGGCGAGCGGGTCGCGGGTGGGGATGAACTCGTGGCCCACCCAGCCGGTGTAGCCGATCTCGACAAGCTTCCGCATCGTTGCCGGGAAGGCGATCTCCTGCGTGCCGTCGAGCTCGCCGCGCCCAGGATTTCCGGCGGTATGAATGTGGCCGATCACATCCTTACACTCGCCAAGCCGTCGGATGAGGTCACCGTTCATCACCTGCACGTGATACAGGTCAAACAGCAGCTTCACGCGGTCCGACCCGACACGGCGGACGATTCCGGCCACGTAGTCGATGTCGTCGCCCTGATAGCCGGGATGGCCCTTCATCGGGTGCGTGTCGTCGCGGGTGTTGAGGTGCTCGACACAGATGGTCACGCCCTTCTTCTCCGCGTGGCTGGCCACCTGCTTGAGCGCCTTCACGCAGTTATCAGCTCCCTCCTCGAGCGAAATTTCACCGCTCATCGGATCCTCGGCAGTGCGCCACTTGTAGCCAGTGAACCCGATCACCGCGGGAATCTTGTTGGCGGCACAGGCATCGATCATGGCCTTCGTCCGCTCGATCACTTCCGGCTGGTAGGCCGGATTGTTATAGCCCTTCATAAACGGCGCACCCGGCATGCCGTTGGGGGCGATCGCGCACGTGAGCCCGTGCTTCGCGAGCGTCGGCCAGTCCTCGGGGCCGACCAGTTCGATCGACTTCACACCGAGCTGCTTGGCCACCTGGCAGGTCTTCTCAAGATCCCATTGGTCGCCCATGACGTTGAAACACCAGAAGACGATCGAGTGGTTGATGTTGCCCTGCGTAGCGGCGGGCCCGTCGGCGGCGTTGGCCACTGCTGCGGTGGCAGCTGACCCGGCGACCACGGCACCGGCCACGGCAGACTGAAGGACATCACGGCGATGAAGGCGGTCCGACATGAATGATCCCCTGCGAAAAAAGTGAATGAACCTCGCCGATACGGTACCATTTCGTCCCTCTCCCGCAATTCCTGGAGTTTCCATGGGGTCGATCAAACGCATTCTCGTCACCGGCGGCGCCGGTTTTCTTGGCAGCCACCTCTGCGACCGGCTCGTCGAAATGGGCCACGATGTCATCTGCGTCGACAACTTTTTTACGAGTCAGAAGACCAACGTCGCCCACCTGCTCGGCTGCGGCAACTTCGAGCTGATCCGCCACGACGTGATCCACCCGCTCTGGCTGGAGGTCGACGAGATCTACAACCTCGCCTGCCCGGCCGCCCCCGGCCACTACCAGTTCAACCCCATCAAGACGATGAAGACGTCGGTCATGGGGGCGATCAACGTGCTTGGCATGGCTCGCCGCTGCCGGGCGAAGGTGCTGCAGGCCTCGACGAGCGAGGTCTATGGTGACCCTGAGGTGCATCCGCAGCCGGAAAGCTACCGCGGTGCCGTCAACCCGATCGGCCCCCGTGCCTGTTACGACGAAGGGAAGCGGGCGGCCGAGACGCTCTTCATGGACTATCACCGCCACAACGGCGTCAACATTCGCATCGTGAGAATCTTCAATACCTACGGTCCGCGGATGCATCCCTTTGACGGCCGTGTCGTCTCCAACTTCATCCGCCAGGCGCTCGCCGGCGAGCCGATCACGATCTTCGGCTCAGGCGGCCAGACGCGAAGCTTCTGCTACCGCGACGATCTCGTGGAGGGCATCATCCGCATGATGAACGGCCCGGACGATTTCGTCGGCCCCGTAAATCTCGGCAACCCGGGCGAGTTCACAATCCGCCAACTCGCCGACCTCACGCTCGAACTTACCAGCTCGACATCGCAGCTTGTGCAGAAGCCGCTGCCGGTCGATGATCCGGAGCGACGGCGGCCCGACATCGCGCTGGCCAAACAGCATCTCGGTTGGGAGCCGACTGTCCCGCTCAGGGCGGGCCTCGAGAAGACGATCGAGTGGTTCCGCTCGGTCAACCTCAGCGACTTCCGCGCCCCCACGCCCAACTGGCAGTAGCCACGAGCAGGATGCCGACGGCGATGCCCGCGCAGTCGGCCACCCAATCCAGCACATCGGCGGTGCGGCTGAAGAGCGGCTGCGTGATCTCGTCGCCGGCGCCGAAGACCGCCAGCGCGATCGCCACGGCCACCGCCGCTCGCCACGACCAGCGGCCCGCTGCCCATACGGCTGCGGCCACAAACACGGCGAGCAAAAAATACGCCACGAAGTGGAGGAGTTTGTCGGCGTGGCCATAGCGGCCCAGGAGCTGCTCTGGCCTGGGATAGTGGGTGGCCAGCACGAGCATGATGGCATAGGCCACCGAGAGAAACGCGAGCCCGCCACGGCGAAAACCCGGAGAAAACACTGCCTCTTTTGCCCTTCGCTCGTCGGCCTGCATTCGCTACTGTCTCGCCCTTCACGTCGCGGAGCCGAATCATACTCCCGCGGCAAACCGGCACCAGTTTGGAGACAGGAGTGGCGTTCATGGACCGCAAGAAACTTTCGGCGATCGTGCTCGAACTGCTGGAAAAGGAGACGGGCGAGACCTATCCGGCCCTCGACGACTCGACGTCGCTCCGCGACGGCCTCAACCTCGACTCACTCGACATGGCGGGGCTCGTCCTCCACATCGAGAGCCACTTCGGTGTCCAGATCGAGACGGAACTACTCGAGAAGGTGACGACTGTCGGCAAGCTGCTCGACACGCTGGAGGCCAAACTCGCCGCCAAGGCAGCCAAGAAGGCGGCGTGACCAGCCCGATGTCCAGCCTCCCGCCCAACGCCGGCCACTCGGGAGCCCCGTTCATGGTCGACGTCACCGCCCGGGCGACGATCGCGGCTCGGCTCACGGAGATTCCCACACTTCGCGACGGAGGCTGGCCAGACTCGGCGCCAGCCTTACCCCGGCGGTTTCTCCGGCATGCCGACGAGCAGACCGTCGTCGGCATGCATGCCGTGCTCACGGCGATCGCCGCGCTTGCCGAACCCCCCGCGGTCGAAGGCAATGGCGTGATCGCGGCCTCCTGCCAGGCTGGTCGGATCGCAGCCGCCCAGACACTCGTGCAAGCGGCTTCCGGCGGCGGCGTCACCGTCTCCACGCAAATCGTGCCGCAGGGCTCGCTCCATTCGCTCGCCGGTGCGGTGAGCGTGGGCCTCGGCATGCACGGACCCAATGTTGGTGTGAGCGGCGGCCCTGATGCGGTCTCCGAAGGATTGCTTACCGCATTTTCGTGGCTGCACGGCTCAGGCCCTGTCGCGTGCGACACGGCGTGGCTCGTGGTCACCGGCTGGGATGACGAGCCCGCCCTCGACGCGGAAGGCAGGCCGACCGCCGATCCCGTCTGCCGCGGCGTCGCACTGGCAGTCACGCGAGCGGCGACGGCATCTCCGTACGGCTCGCAGCGGCTCACGCTGCAGCTTGATCCGCACGGCGATTCCAAAAACCCACCGATGACTGGAGCCGCGGCGCTTCGCAGCCTTGTCCACGCCCTCTCGGTACACGACTCCACTGGTGATCCTCCCTGCTGGTCGCACGACTTTCCGTGGGGCGGCACCGTGCGGCTCACCGCGGCACACGCGGCCCACCGACAGGAGGCCGCCTGATGGATCACACGAGTCGCCGCCGTGGGAACGACCGCGAGCCTGTGATGATCACCGGCGTCGGCGCGGTGTCGCCGTTGGGTCATTCGTTCAAGGAAATCGCCGATGCGCTCGTGGCCGGCCGATCGGGCGTGCGATCAATCGATCCCGGCCCCTTTGCCCGCGAGCCGGTGCAGTTCGCGGGCGCGGTCAGCGACATCCCGCCGCCGGCCGCCGTGGCCTGCCCGCTCGACACCGCCGCATTCGCCGTGTTGCCGAGGCTCGACCAGCTCTGCGTGAGCCCGATCGCCACCGCCCTCGTCGATGCCGGCCTGGCTGGCGGCCACTCCTCTCTTCGCATCGGCCTCGTGCTCGGCCTCGGCGCCGAGCATCTCAAGGCCTGGGAGGCCGACTTTCTCGGCGGCGGTGGCCAGGTCTTCGCACCGGCGTGCGGCCCGACGCTCGTGCAACGGCTGGCGAGCCTGTTTGGCCTCACCGGTCCTGCGGTCACGACCGCCGCCGCGTGTGCGTCGAGCGGCTACGCGATGGCCCTCGGCCGCACCTGGCTCAAGGCTGGCTGGGTCGATGCCTGCCTCGTCGGCGGCTGCGACACACTCAGCCCCACGTCGTTGGCCGCCTTCTACAACCTCCGCGCGCTCTCCCGCCGCAGCGACGATCCTGCGAAGGCGTCGCGTCCGTTCGACCGCGATCGCGACGGCTTCGTGATGGGCGAAGGCGGGGCGTTCTTCATGCTCGAGCGGAAGGCAGATGCCGATCGCCGCGGTGCCCGTACCTACGGCGAACTGGCGGGCGTCGGCATGTCGAGTGATGCCTCACACATGGTGGCTCCCTGCACCGATCCCGTGCAAGCAGCCCGCACGATCACGATGGCGCTAGCCGATGCAGGCGTAACTCCCAACGAGATCGACTACGTCAACGCCCATGCCGCCGGTACGCCCGTCGGCGACGCGGCCGAGGCCGGGGCAATCCGGATGGCACTCGGCGCCGCAGCCGACCGCGTGCCGGTGAGTTCCACAAAGAGCATGTCGGGGCATCTCGTCAGTGGCGCGGCCGCCTTCGAGGCGGTCGCCTGCCTCGCGGCGATCGACCGTCAGGCGATTCCCCCGACGCTCAATCTCGACCATCCCGACGAAGCCTGCCCGCTCGACCATGTGCCGCACGAGGCCCGCCCGGCCCCCGTCCGCGTGGCGGCCAGCAACTCGTTCGGCTTCGGTGGCTCGAACCTGTGTCTCGTGCTCCGCGCTGCCTGACCTCACACACGGCTTCCGACATTTCCATCACCCTCGAGGAGTTTCGCCATGACCACGCCTGCCTCCCTCCCGATGACCGTGCCCGACATCGATCGCTTGCTCGAGCGGCTCGTCGCCCACTGGCATGCGGTCGAGCCAGCGCACGAAGAGCAGGACCTTTCCGGCAAGATCTGCGACCTCCACCGTTTCAACTTTCTCCTGTGGCACGAGGAAGACATCGCCCGTTCGCCCGACGTCACCGACGCGAAGATCGCCGAGGTGAAGCGGGCGATCGACCGCTACAACCAGGCCCGCAATGATGCCATCGAGAAGGTCGATGACTGGCTGATCGAAGAACTTGGCCGCCGCGGCGTGGTGGCGGCGGCCGATGCGCCGGCGGCGACGGAGACGCCCGGTGCGGCGATCGACCGACTCTCGATTCTGGAACTCCGTCGCTACCACATGCGGGAGCAGATCGCGCGGTCCGACGCCACGCCCGAGCACCGCGAGAAGGCCGCGACGCGGATGGCGGTGCTCGACGTCCAGCGGGCCCACCTCACCGAGGCGCTCGCGCGGCTCCTCGAGGAGATCTTCGCCGGGCGACGACCGCTCCGGGTCTTCCGTCAGATGAAGATGTACAACGACCCGTCGATGAACCCGTATCTCTACAAAGCGCGGTCGGCCGCGTGACGGAGCCGGTCCCCCACCTAGCCGCCAGGCGCAAGCCGGCGGGCTGATTCACCCCCAACGCCACCCCCAGGCTCGCGCCCGGGGCTAGCTGGGACAAAACAACGCTGGCTTGCTGGTGCACGCCCCACTCAGCCGCAGGGCGCAAGCCCGCGGGACGACGCGCCAACCAGCGCCACCACAGCCCCCGGGCTCGCGCCCGGGGCTAGTTGGCGACAGGCTTTTGCCTGTTGCCGTCGTATTCCACTGGCTCGGCGGGAGGCCGAGCCGTCGGCCGAGGGAAACCTTGGCTTTCCCTCCGGCCGACCAAGCGGCGGGGGCCATGGATGGCCCCGCCGCGCTACTTCTTGATCAGATCCCGCACGGTCATCCCGCTCGGGATCATTGGCAGCACGTGCTCCTGGTAGGGCACCTGCACATCGAGGAGCGCCGGCCCGGGAGAATCGATGAGCCGCTGAAGCGCCCCTTCGAGGTCGGCCTTTTCCGACACCGTCTCGGCCTGCCAGCCGAAGCCCTGCGCGATCGCCACGAAGTCGGGATAGCGACACTCCGGCGAGATGCCGTCGCCCTGCCCACAGGCCTCCGGGTTGTCGATCGGCCCGAGGTAGGTGTGGGCCCGGTTTCCTTTGAAGAAGCGATCCTCCCACTGCACCACCATGCCGAGGTGCTGGTTGTTGAGCAGCAGCACCTTCACCGGAATGTTCTCCGTCTTGCAGGTGGCAAACTCCTGGATGTTCATGAGGATGCTGCCGTCGCCGTCGATGTCGACCACGAGCGCCTCCGGATGGGCCACCTTCGCCCCCATCGCCGCCGGCAGACCGAAGCCCATCGTGCCGAGGCCGCTGGAGGAGAGCCACGTCCGCGGGCGGCGGAACGTATAGAACTGGGCCGCCCACATCTGGTGCTGCCCCACGCCTACCGTGATGATCGTGTCGCGGTCAGCCGTGAGCCGGGAAAGCTCGGAGATCGCCCGCTGGGCGACGATGCCGGGATAGTCCTTGTCGTAGGAGAACGGATCTTCCGTCTTCCACTCGTTGATCTGGTCATACCAGGGCTGCAGCGAGGCCGTCGGCTTCTCGACGATCTTGTTGAGCTGATGGAGGGCATCCTCCACGTCGGCCACGATCGGCACGTGCACGAGCTTGTTCTTATTGAGCTCGGAGGGGTCGATGTCGATGTGCACGATGAACCCGTGCTGGGCAAACTCGCTCACCTTGCCGGTCACGCGGTCGTCGAACCGCACGCCGATCGCAATCAGCAGGTCGGCCGCATCGATGGCGTAGTTGGCATAGACGCTGCCGTGCATGCCGAGCATGTCGAGCGAAAGCGGGTCGTCCCCCGGAAATGCCCCGAGCCCCATGAGCGTCATGGTGACGGGGATGCCGGTCTTGCGCACGAGTTCCCGCAGTTCGTCCGAGGCATCGCCCGTGATGACACCGCCACCGGCGTAGATCACCGGCCGCTTTGACCGCTTGATCGCCGCGGCGACCTGCGCGATCTGCTCGGGGTGCGCCTGCCGCACCTCGGGATGGTAGCCGGGCAGATTCATCGCCGCCTCGTAGTCCGGCACGATGTTGGTCAGCTGGATGTTCTTGGGAAGGTCGATGAGAACCGGCCCCGGCCGACCCGTCGTCGCGATGAAAAATGCCTCGCGGATCACGCGGGGAATGTCGTTGGCATCGGTCACGAGGTAGTGGTGCTTCGTGATCCCGCGACAGACCTCGACGATCGGCGTCTCCTGGAAGGCGTCGGTGCCGATGACACTCGTGCCCACCTGGCCGGTGAGCGCGATGAGCGGCACGCTGTCCATCTTTGCGTCGGCGATCGCCGTCACGAGGTTGAGCGCGCCCGGCCCACTGGTGGCCATGCACACTCCAGGCTTGCCTGTGGTGCGGGCGTAGCCCTGTGCCGCGAAGCCGCCCCCCTGCTCATGACGCGGAAGGATCGTACGGATCTTGTGCTGATACTTGGTGAGCGACTGGTGCAGGGGCATGCTGGCGCCGCCGGGGTAGGCGAAGATCACCTCCACGCCTTGCCGCACCAGCGACTCGACGACCACGTCGGCCCCGCTGGCGAAGGCTTCGGTGGCTTTGGAGGCAGAGGCGGTGGCCATGGGTGGAGTTCCTCGGGGCAGCGGGAAACGAAAAACAACTCTCTTAAAAATACACGATAAACGCCGCGACGCATCAGGGGGGCGGAACAGGCTTTTTCCTGCTTCCGTGCCGGTTTTACCGGGAATCGACTTGCTCAACCCGGCCTCGGACTCTCCGTACCCCGTCGCCGGACGTTCGCGGAGGGCCGACCAATCCGCCTGCGGCGGATCGGTGCCCGCCCTCCACTCTCTCGGATGCAGACTACGCTCCGCAATCCTTGCTGCGCTTGTCTGCATACGCCGGCTCTGGGGGTACGGAGAGCCCGAAGCCTTGCCAATCTTGTCATTCAGCGAAGGCTCGGGGTTACCGGTGCCACGGAGCCGGCGTTGGCAGCGAGCGCAGGCATGGATGCCGAAAGCGAAGCTGGCATCGAGTGAGCGAAGGCCTGGAGGGCCGTAGCGAACGTCCGGCGATGTGGCACTGGTAACCCCGAGCCGGTTTACTTGAGCGACCCCGGCGGTTGGATTTGTGCCGCTTTGTTCCGGCACGTGTTACGCTGACGGTGGTTTTGATCTCAGATTCCCTGCGGATCGCAGGAGAAACACGCTTGCCCCCATCCACGGCACACACCGCTGAGCAATCACAATTGCCGGAAGGGGTCCGTCCGCTTCACGTGAATTGGCGGTATGCGTTCATCCTCACGTTGCTGCATCTGTTGTGTCTGCTGGCACTGATTCCCTGGTTGTTCAGCTGGTTGGGAGTGGCCAGCCTGGTGTTCGGGTATCTGGTGTTTGGCATGGGAGGGATCACGATCGGCTACCACCGCTTGCTGAGTCACAAGAGTTTCGCCTGTCCCAAAGCGCTCGAGTATTTTTTCGCGATCTTGGGCGTCTGCTGTCTCCAGGAATCGCCGGTACGCTGGGTCGCCATCCATCGCATGCACCACCGGCATGCCGACGATCGGCCCGATCCTCATTCCCCCTTACCCTCCTTTGTCTGGGGGCACTTTGGCTGGTTGTATGTCATCAATCGAGACCATTGGCTGTACCACAACTACACGGCACACGCGCGGGATTTGATCCGGCAACCGTTCTATGCCTGGCTCGAACGCAATCTGATGGCGCTGTGGATTTATCTGGCACAGGCCATGATGTTTTTTCTGTTCGGCTTTGCTGTCGGCTGGTGGTCGCAGGGCAGCGTTGACGCTGCGGTGCAATTAGGGCTGAGCGTCGTCGTGTGGGGCGTCATCGTCCGCACGACGCTCTATCTGCACGTCACCTGGTCGGTCAATTCGCTGACACATCTGTGGGGCTACCGCAACTTTGATACGCCGGACAACAGCCGCAACAACCTGCTCGTGGGGTATCTGGCACTCGGTGAAGGCTGGCACAACAATCATCACGCACACCAGCGCTGGGCGCGGCACGGGCTGAAATGGTGGGAGTTTGATGCGACGTATCTGATCATTTCCGCGCTGGAAAAGCTGGGGCTGGCTTGGAATGTGGTGGGTTCCCAGCGAGTCGCTCCAGCGTCCCGGAAGAAGAGCTCCGTGTAGCGTCAAGGACGAACTCCACGCACCATGGTTCACCGTGGTCTCACGGAACGTGGAAGACCATCTCCCGTACAGACTGAGCTACGTCATTTGAACGTTTCGCCACGATTGCTTCAGAGGCTGGATGCTTGGTCAGGCTGGGCGCTGCTGGTTGTCGCCTGTTTGCTGCCCGTGGTGGTTTCCCTTGCGACTCAGATGCGCATTGGATCCGCGGACATTCATGCCTGGCTACCGGAAGGGCGTCCGGTTCGCCAGCGCTATGAAGAATTTGTTCGCGACTTCGGCTCGGACCAGTATCTGGTGGTCTCGTGGAAAGATTGCACTGTGGACGATCCCCGCCTGCCAGCAATGGCCGCGTCGCTGCGACGCGTCGACGCCGATCGCTCCGACCACACGAAAGTCTCCTGGATCGAATCGCTTCAGACGACCGCAGAGGTGATCCGGCGGTTGACCGATCCGCCAATCGCCTTGTCCGAAGAGGCCGCCCGCACGCGACTCGAGTCGTCTGTCATCGGCAGTGATGGAACGGCGGCGGTGTTCATCAACGTTGCTCCCGCTGGGATCGGAAGCCACAAGAACGCCATCGAACTTGTCCGGCAAGCGGCGGATGACGTCCCCGGCTTGGGACGCTCCGCTCTCAGGATGGTGGGCTCCGTGTACGAAGCCTACGCGGTTGACATCGCGGCCGAGGAAAGCCTTCGACGCTTGGTCCTTCCATCAAGCGTGCTTGGAGTCCTTTTGGCATGGCTCTGTTTGAGCAGCATGCGGGCCGTCCTGCCGGTGCTGATCATCGCAGGTACTGCCCAAGTATTAACGGTAGCGATTGTGACCGCGTTCGGTTCTGAATTCAGTGCGGTGTTGATCGTGCTGCCGACCCTCGTCTTCATGTTGACGTTATCGGCTGCCGTGCATTTCATGAACTATTATTCCGATGTCTCGCGCAGCCACACGCAACACCTCGGTTCGCGGGCGATTTTTCTCGGACTCAAGCCGAGCGTGCTCGCCACATTGACGACAGCTCTCGGAATGATCGCCTTGGCGACGAGCCAGCTTTCACCAGTCCGCAACTTCGGCTTCTACTCGGCCGTGTCGCTTTGCGCCGCAAGCTCGATATTGATTCTCGTGTTTCCGCGGCTGTCGGATTGGTTTTGTCGCCGCCGCTACGAGGATGTGGTCGCCAATGACGATGCATCGGAGAAGAAGCGCCTGTCGCACGACGTCGACGAAATGGTTTCACCGTGGGCCACAACGTATGCGGCATTCATGAACCGCTGCTGTTGGCCGGTATCAATCGGAGGAATCTTGCTCTTGCTATTCAGCTTCTACGGCTTGCTGTCGCTCAAATCGTCGACCCAGTTCAATCATATGTTCCCGGCCGGCAGCGCCACGGTCACCGATATGGCATGGATGGAACAGCACGTGAGTCCGATCGCTTCGGTCGAAGTGTTACTGGGATTCCCGAACGATAGTCCCATTGACACATTCGATCAGGTCGTTTGGGTTGATCGCGTGGCAACCCATTTGCGAAGGCAAGCGGATATTGGCGGCGTGCTCGCCGCAACTTCTTTTCTTCCCACGCTGCCGAGCGGCGCACGCGTCCGCGATGTGGCGCGTCGTCGCGTTTTTCGCAACTCACTCCCTAAGTTCCTGCCCCAACTGCAAGAGCAAGGATTCGTCGCGCAACGATCAACGATGCGTCTGTGGCGGGTGACTGCCAAGGTCTCGGCGTTGTCACGACTCGATTACGGCGAATTGACCGCCAGAGTCCAAGTCGCCGTGGGCGAATGCATCGCGACGGAAAAAGCCCTCCGGCAACGAGACCAGCCAAAAGACGAAGGCTAAAACGAGGGCCACGACGCGGCCGACACCCTCGCCGAATCAGTCGTGGTGCCGCAGGTCGAGTTCACAGGATTCTCGCCGTTGATACACGACACACAAACGGCGCTGCTCACCGATCTGGGATCAAGTTTTACAACGGCTTTTCTCTTGATTACCCCGGTGATGATGTTGATCGCTCGCGGCATTCGGACGGGACTGCTCATCATGTTTCCGAATGTCCTTCCGGAAACCGTAGTCTTTGGAAGCATGGCGTGGCTCGGATATTCGCTCGATGTGGCGGGGTTGCTGACGGCAAGCGTGGCCATGGGAATCGCCGTCAATGATACGTTGCATTTTGTGAATTGGTATTCCTGGCGTCTCACCGCAGGCGATACGCGCGAGCAGGCGATCGCGCATACGTTTTCAAATTGTGCGCGCCCGATGATTCACACGATGCTGATCAGTTGCTGTTCGATGGTGCCATTCATGTTCGCGGCCTTCAATCCTACGCGGCAGTTTGCCATGCTGATGATCGCCATGATGAGCACGTCGATTCTCGGAGACCTGGTGCTGCTGCCAGCGTTGCTCTTGAGCCCGCTGGGGAAATGGAAGACAGCCTCGCCAGCGGCAGCGAATTCAACGGCAGGCTCATCCACGTGACCGGCTTGGATTTCCTGGACCGGGGCCATGAGGGCTGAGGAACTTGAGCATCATCGCATCAGCCCGCGAAACGGCTCGTACACCCGCAGGGAGATGAGGATCTCGTTCCGAGGGAATCCGGCGGCAGAGCCTTCACGGGTGATGGTCCACCCGGTCCCGAACAGGCGGTAACTCGCATCGACGGCAATTCGTTCGCTGACGTTCCAGATGCCACCCACACCGATCTGCCATGCGTACCCCGTTTCATAACGACGCGTGGGGGGATCAGGACTTGTCACATCGATCTGCTGGAACGAGGTCTCAAAGCCGGTGGCGCCGATGCCACCACCGCCGTAGACATCGAAGTGATCGTTGAAACGAAAGTCACGCCATACGTTTGCCAGCACGGACCAGCCGCCAAGGTTCTGCGCCTGCACAATACCGACGGGATTCGGATGCCGTGGCGAGAAGTTCTCGTTGAAGCCGAGGTACGTCTGTTCGATGGGGCCTCGGTACCGGCCCTCGGCTTCCAGGCGGATCCGGCCATTGGATCGCTCGAGCGCCAACCCCGCAGCGCCGCCCCCCGTGAGGCATGAGGCTGGCGTGTTGTCCGGGGAAAAGACCAGGAAAGAGCCGCCGATGATGCTCGTCAGGTAGAACCGCCGATCTGAGGGAGCGGACATCTCGCGGGCCACGCTGATCGTGGGAGGGAGGAGCGCGAGTGACGACTGCTCGTCAGCCGCGCCGATGGCGTCATATTCGCCGGCTGTCGCCCCTCCATCATCCCCTGGGGCGACCGCACCGAGGTCGAGCGTGGGAGGATACTCAGCGCCGCAGGCAGCCGTCCACGGCAGCAAAACAGCCCCCAGCAACGCGACAAGCACCCAGATTCGGTGCCGCCGTGGTCTCCGACACATCAGGGTTTGCTCCGTGGCGCGAATGACGGCCGCTCCATCAACTCCGTAGACCGCCGCTCCGAGTGGGTGAGGCATCGGCCTTCTCGCCCGCTGCTGTGGAGCGAGACTGCAGGGCCGCGGCACATTGCCCCAAAGCCATACCGTCGCCGTTGCGGGGCGCTCGGCTTCTGGAGAAATTGGGAAGGCCGTAGGGGCACGACGCCATTCGAGGCAGCGGTACTCGCCCCAACGGCCCGAATGCCACGCCCGGATACCCCGGCACGCGCGCCTGGTAGTCGCGATACGTGTCGCCCATGAAGTGCACCAAGCGCCGATCCTTGATCGCGCTGCCGATGAAGATGTACGTCGACCAGACACCGATCAGCACCATGCGGTCGAGCGTCACCAGGGGCGTAAACCAGATCAGGCCCAGGAAACTCAGGTACACCGGATGCCGCAGAAAACGGTAGGCGCCCCGTTCGACGAACACGCGCTTCGGCTGCGGCAGACCGCGTGCCCAGTGCCACCAGGGCGTCCAGCCGGTCTGCCACCCCAGGCCCGTGAGGTGCAGGCTGTAAAACAGCGCTCCCCACGATGCGGCGAAGGCCGCGGTCACGGCGTTGTCGAAGGGGGGTGGCCAACGCCAGGCCACGATGGAAGTGGGCTGCCAGCAGAAGATCGTCAGCAGCAGCACGGCGCACGTGACCACGCTGTAGAAGCAACCGTACAATGGAGCAGGAATGCCGGCAGCCACGAGCCTGCGTCTCACCGCCGGCAGAAGGAAGATGCTGTGCGGCACCGCGAATGCCACCGCCAGCAGGGCGTCGATGGCGAGCGCCGTGCCAAGCCCGAGCGACGAGATGCGTACGTCACCCGGCAGTGGTCCCTTCAGGAACCAGAACAGATGCCAGACGGTGAAGGCAAACAACGCGTGCGTCGCCAGCCCGAAAGCAATGCCGAAAAATCTGCGCATCCCTGCGACGGTCCTGACTGTGGTGATGTGGGGAGGGAGCGATCCTGCGTCATGTCGCCGAATCCGGTCGCCGGGCCACGATGCATCCGTACTGCATGGCCCCGGAACGGTAGGCGTCGAGAAGCGTCTTGAAGTTGTCGAGAAACGTGGCCTGCCGCCCATCGATGAAGCGTGCCAGCCACGGCAGCCCGAACCGACGCACTCGCGCGTCGCAGAGTTCCCATGTCCGGGAGACGCGGGCGGTCCAGTCTTCCGTGTGCTCCACCCGGAGCCCCGCTGCGGTCATCCAGCCGGTGTAGTCCGAGAAACTGCCCAGTGAGGGGCAGAGGAAGGAGTCGCAGACCGCCTCTACCTGTTCGCGCAATCCGGGGCGGTCAGCGTCGTTGGCCGCCAACCAGGCACAGATCGCGATCCGGCCGCCGGGCCGGAGCCAGCCGGCCGCCCGCCGGAAAAACGTCGCCTTGTCGAACAGATGCTCAGTGCACTCGATGCTCCAGACGACGTCGAAGCTCGCCGCCTCGAAGGTCACGCGTTCGGCATCCTCCTGACGGAAACGGACCAAGTCGGTCACGCCGTTTCGCCACGCTCCCATCGCGGCCCAGCGCCGCTGCACGCCGCTGAGCGTGATGCCGATGACCGCGCAATGTCGCTGTCTGGCAAGCCGGATCGAGGAGCCGCCCATACCGCAGCCCACGTCGAGGACATGCTGGCCGGTCCGGATGTCCGCCAGTGTGGCCAGCGCGTCGGTGAGGGCTTCCTGCGCCGATAGCGGCGAGGCGTCGGGGTGCTCGCGGGCAGCGTCTTCCGCCGACCAGAGACCGTGATGGATATGCGGACCCCAGAACAGCCGATAGAACGGCGTCGCGAGGTCATAGTGGCTGCGGATCGAAGCCTTCGCGCCGAGATCCATGGGTGGCATGCTCGGCGCGATGATCATGGCGATAGCCTGGGGGGCAGAGTGGGCACCGCACCGGAAATGATCATGGCCTGCATCAGCGCATCAGTCCGCGACACGGTCATTGTCATTTCAGATGTCACCGACACGCGTCCCCACAGCATAGTGAGTAGGGTATCCAGCCACAATCGGTGCCGGGAGGCCAAGGCGGAACGCGGGTACGCATCGCCTCTCGACGCATTGTCCTTGCCGCCGGTGCTTTTTGCTTCGCACGTGCGCATGACGTATGCTCGCCAAGATCTCGGGTGACAGCCCAGCGGTGGCCAGTGCGGCGACTGTGGACCGACTTGAACCCCGACACCAAGAACGCCGTGAGCGACGATCGCATGGGTGTCGTGCTGTCCGATTTCCGGCCGATCTACCTGACCGCACCCGTCAAGCAGGACAAGCTCCGGGAAATATCGATCCGCTTCGCCGAGTTCGTTGATGCGTCGAGTGGCGGGAGCAGCGGTCGAGGCACGGCGCATGCGGCGGCCGGGACGATTCGGGCGGCGTGGGAGAAGTACTGCGTTTCCCCCAAGCATATCGACTCCCGGCGGATCTCGGTCTTGCCGGACGGAGAGGCGGCCAAGGACCCCGCCGACCTCGATTTCGCCACCATCCCCTTTACGAGCACGTTTCTCGCCAAGACCGGTGGTGCCGACATCGACGATCGGCTGGCGATCTTCCGGCGACACGCGCGGGCGGCGCTCGACAAGATGTATCCAGACCCGGACGACGCACCCGGCGAGCTGATCCACGTCTCGACCACCGGCTACCGCCTGCCCAGTCCGGTGCACGAACTGGTCTCCGAGAGAAACTGGTTCCGCACGACCGTCAGTCACTGCTACCACCAGGGCTGCTACGGCGCGTTCCCCGCGGTGCGGATGGCTGCCGGCTCCCTGGCGGCGGCGCGGAGCGGGCTGTCGCGGGCCGGGGGGCGAGTGGACATCGCTCACACCGAGATCTGCTCGATCCACGTGGCCCCGGACTGCCTCGACGCCGAGCACATCATTTGCGACAGCCTGTTTGCCGACGGGTTCATCCGCTATTCGGCATACACCAACGAGGCGTTCCGGGAACGGTCGGGGCCCGGCCTCGAAGTGGTCCGGTATGCGGACACCACGATCCCGAATTCCTCTGACGCCATGACCTGGAGGCCGATCGTGAACCGCTTCGAGATGACGCTCTCGATCGACGTGCCGCGGCTTATCGCCGCCCACGCGGAGGAGTTTATCGGCACCCTCCTGCGAGACGCCGGCCTCGACCTGCATTCCGACAAGGGAGACATCATCTGGGTGATCCATCCCGGCGGTCCGGCGATCATCGATCTGGTCGGCAGTTGTCTGCGCCTCTCCAAGGACCAGATTTCGCTCAGCAAGGATGCACTCCGCGAAGGTGGCAACAAGAGTTCGGCCACGGTGCCTCACATCTGGGATCGCATCCTGCGCAACCCCGACGTCACGAAGGGCACGCGGGTCGTCAGCCTGGCGTTTGGCCCTGGCCTCACGGCTACGGCGATGGTCGCGCGGGTGGTTTGAGCCGGCCGCCCATGGCTGATCGACCGGCGGCCCGAGAGGGTCTACACTGAATACGGTGCATCACGGAGCGACCGTGAGAACAGGGCTTCGTGGAGATCGACGTGGCAGATCAGGCATCACCGGCTTCCGCCGACGTCGCGGCACGTGTCGACGTGGTGATCCGCGACGTGCTCGGGCTCGAGTCTGGCGGCGTGCCAGCCGGCAGCCGGCTCCGGGAGGACCTCGGTGCCGACTCGGTCGATGCGGTCATGCTGGTGATGGCGCTCGAACGCGAGTTCAAGGGCAAGATTTCCTTCGAGGAAGCCGCCCAGCTTTCCACGGTCGAGGAGGTCGTCGACTACGTCGGCCTGCGGATTGGTGAGCAGGGGCTCTCGTGAGCCGGCGACGGGTGGCGATCACCGGCCTCGGCATGGTGTCACCCCTGGGTACCTCCACCGCCGAGTGCTGGGACGCCTCTCTCGCGGGACGGGCGGCGGTCGCACTGATTCCCGATCAGTGGCTGCGCTGGAGCGGGTTTCAGTCGACCGTCTGGGCACCGCTGCCAATCGTCGACTTCGAGGCGGCGGGCATCACGCCGCTCGAGGCGATGCGGCTCGACACATCGTCCATGCTCGCGATCGTCGCTGCCGGCGAGGCACTGGCCGACGCCGGGCTGCGCCCTTCACTGGCGGACGCGAAGCGCGGCATCTGGCGGCTGCCGGGAATCGATTGTGATCGGGCCGGCGTCTTCATGGGCACAGCCGTAGGCGGAATCACCACGCTGATCACGTCCCAAAACAGCCACCTTCTCACGCCGGTTCAGCCGCTCGAATCTCTTCGTACACCGAAGGATGCGGATCCCGCGACGGCCGCCCTCGACACGCTGCTCGCGTCCCTGCCCAAACGGTTCAACCCGTTCGCGGCGTCCATGATCATGCCCAACGCGGTGTCAGCCACGCTCGGCATCCGCTATTCCCTGCAGGGGCCGAACGCCACGTGCGCGCTGGCCTGCGCCGCCGGGACCGCGGCGATCGGCCAAGCCCTGCGCTCGATCCGCGCCGGCGACACCGACATGGTGCTCTGCGGCGGAGCGGAATTCGTGGGCGACCCCTTCGGCGGGGTGTTCAGGGCGTTCGACACCGCGAAGACACTGGCATCGGTCGTCGATCGTCCGGAAGCCGCGAACCGCCCGTTCGACCGTGGCCGAACGGGATTTCTCCTGGCGGAAGGGGGTGCCGCGGTGCTCGTCTGCGAGGAGTGGCAGCATGCCCGGCGGCGTGGCGGCCGGATCTACGCCGAGATCGTGGGATATGGCGAGTCGTTCGACGCCTACAGCATGATGATCATGGAGCCGGAGGGACGCCAGTTGTCGCGGACCATCCGTGCGTCGCTCGCCGACGCCGGGATCGAACCGGGGGAGGTCGACTATGTCAATGCCCATGGAACCGGCACGGTCGTCAACGACGACGTGGAATCGGCCGTCATCGAGGCGATCTTCGGCACACGGCCGCTCGTCAACGCCACGAAGTCGCTCACCGGCCACTGTATCGGCGCGAGCGGAGCTATCGAAGCTGCGCTCACAGCCTTGTCACTGCGCGATCAGAAGGTGCACGGCTGCGTGAACCTCGAGGACCCGGTGCGGCCACTGAACTTCGTCCGGCGATCGACCGCTGCCGGGCTCGTCTGGGCAGTCACGCAGTCGGCGGCCTTTGGCGGGCACAATGCGGCGGTCGTGATGCGCCGGGCCGGGCCATGAGCGACACGCCGGCCGACATGCGGATGCACGCGATGCGAAACGACCTCTCCATCTACCGCATCCATGCCGCCAGTTGGTGGGACGGGTCGCAGCGGTTTCTGCGGCTCCTGCACAACCTCGTGCCCACGCGGCTTTCCGTTTTTGACGAGGTCGTCGGCACCTGGCTCGGCAAGACCGTCCTCGATCTGGGGTGTGGTGGTGGCTTCATGTCTGAGGCGCTGGCGAAGCGGGGGGCGACCGTCATCGGCGTCGATCCTACCGAGGCGGCAATCGACGCCGCCAGGGCCCATGCCGGCGAGAACGGGCTCGCGATCGACTATCGTGTCGGGAGCGGCGAGGCGATCCCTGTCGCCGATCACAGTTTCGACTGCGTGGTCTGCGTCGACGTCCTGGAGCACGTCGCCGACGTCGACCGCGTGCTTGACGAGATCACCCGCGCGCTGAAGCCGGGCGGCTTGTTTCTGTTCGACACCATCAACCGCACGATGCTCGCGACGGTCCTCATCGTGCACGTGGGCGAGTGCATCCTGAGGCTTCTGCCGCGGGGCACGCACGACCCCGCAAAATTCATCAAGCCATCCGAACTCAGCGAAAAGCTCGTGACCCGCGGCTTTTGCGTCGGGCCGCTCGTCGGGCTCGGCCCCCGCGGGCTCAACCGCCGACTCGACTTCACGTTTGGCCGGCTGCCCTCGGTGCGAATCATGTACCTGGGCCACGCACGTGCGTCCGATGCGGCCCACCAAGAGACATGACGATCAACGGCACTTTCGACACCTACTTTCTGGTCGGTGACGGATAGGACGGTCAATGGCACTGCCGCGAACATGGTCCGGCTGATGAGTGATTCGTGGGCCCCGGGAATCGGCCCACCCTGCTGCACGGAGTGTGCAACAAGGGTGCAACGCACGGCTTGGATTTCCAAGCCAGACGGCGGAGAGCGCGGACTTCCACCACGAGCGGCTTTGAGGGCCGATCAGGAGCCGATCCCTCGCGTGTACAATCCTCCCGGTGCCTGCATCAGAGAAACAGGGTATGGACGGGCGGTTGCTCGGGCTGGCCCACACGCTTGAGTCGCACAAAGGGTTCGCCGATGTCGTCGCCAGCCTCACGCAAGGGCATGGCGGAGCGATTGGCGGAACCTGGGGGTCGAGTTCTGCGCTCACCATCGCGGCGCTCGCCCAGGCCCAGGCCCGCGAGCAGACCGGCGGAGACGATCGCGGGCTGATCGTCGTCGTGCTTCCCCACCCGGCCGATGCCGAGGCGTTCGCCGATGACCTCGCGATCTTGAGCCGCGACAGCGTCGCCGTGCTCCCGGCGCTCGAGACACTCGGCGAGCCCGACGACTCCACGCTTGCCGACCCAGCCGAGCCCGAGCGGCTATCACTCGTCAAACGGCTCACCGGCCCGCCGGAGCAGCATCCCCGCATCATCGTCACCACGATCCAGGCCCTGCTCACGCTGCTCGACGATCCCCGCGACGTCGAGGAGAGCACACGGCGGCTCGAGGTCGGTGGAAGCCTCGATCCGGTTGAACTGAGCGACTGGCTCGTTGCCCGCGGCTGGGAGCAGGTCGATGCGATCGACTCCCCCGGCACGTTTGCCCGTCGCGGCGGCATCGTCGATCTCTTTGCCGCCGATTGGGATCGGCCCGTTCGGATCGAACTCTTCGGAGACGAGATCGAGTCGCTGCGGACATTCGACACGGTCACGCAACGGAGCGTCGACACGCTCTCATCGATTGATCTCACGGCGCTGGTGCATCGGGCCGCCGACGGCACCGCCCCGGCCCGTCGCACCCATCTGGCAGACGTCGTGCCCACCGGCACGTGGTGGGCGCTCGTCGAGCCGGGGGAGCTGGCCGAGGAAGCCCGCCGGACGAAGCAGCGGTTCGCCGACGTCGCTGGCGTGGGCGAGCCGGAAGACGTGTTCGCGCGGATCTACAAATATCCCTCCGTGACGCTCGCTGCCGTCGCGCCGTCGAGTCTCGAGGCCACCGCCACGCTGTCCGTCGAAAGTGTGGAGCGGTTCACGGGCGTCCTCGATCGCGTCCGCGAGGAACTGGAGACGGTCGGCCGCGACCAGGAGGTGTGGGTGATCGCGCCCAGCGAGGCCGAGGAGCAGCGGCTGGCAGAACTCTTGGCGGGCACCGCCCCCGACCGCTCCGGGCGGCTCCACTTTGCCAAAGGACACCTCTCCGGCGGCTTCCGGCTCGTGCCGGAGAAGATCGTACTTGTCGGGAGTGCCGAACTCTTCTGCCGCGAGGAGGCGGCCGCAGCGCGGGCGCCGCGGCAGCGGCTCTCCCGCGCGATCGACACGTTCCTCGATCTTCACGAGGGGGACTACGTCGTCCACGTCGCCCACGGCATTGGCCGCTACCGGGGCCTCAAGCTCCTCGAGAAGCAGGGGCGCACCGAGGAGTTTCTTGAAATCGAGTTTGCCGAGAGCACGAAGATCTACGTGCCCGCCTCGGCGATCGACCTCGTGCAGAAGTATGTCGGCGGCGGCAAGCTCCCCCCCAAGCTCGCCAAGGTCGGCGGCACGCTCTGGGAGAAGCAAAAGCAGGCCGTCAAAGACGCACTGGCCGACATGGCCGCCGACATGCTCGCCCTGCAGGCGCGGCGGGCGAGCCGACCGGGTATCGCGTTTCCCGCCGACACGCCCTGGCAGCGGACCTTCGAGGAGTCTTTTCCCTTCGATGAAACGCCCGATCAGCTCACCGCCATCGAGGCGATTCGCGACGACCTCGAGCGTCCGCGGCCGATGGACCGACTGCTCTGCGGCGACGTCGGCTTCGGCAAGACGGAGCTTGCGATGCGGGCCGCCTTCAAGGTGGCCGAGGCGGGGGCCCAGGTGGCCGTGCTCGTGCCCACGACGGTCCTCGCCGAGCAGCATCGCCGCAGCTTTGCCGCCCGCTACTCCGAGTTTCCCTTCACGATCCGCGCGCTCTCCAGGCTGACGACCGCCGCCGAGGAGCGGGACACGCTCGAGGGGCTGGCGGCGGGCAAGGTCGACATCGTGATCGGCACCCACCGGCTCGCCCAGGGCGACATTCACTTCGCCAACCTGGGCCTGCTCGTCGTCGACGAGGAGCAGCGGTTCGGCGTCGACGTGAAGGAGCGGCTCAAGGCGCTGCGGGCGAGTGTCGACGTGCTCACGATGACGGCCACACCGATCCCCCGCACCCTCCACATGGCGATGCTCGGCATCCGCGACATCTCCAATCTCACCACGCCCCCCGCCAACCGCATCGCCGTGGAGACCCGCGTGATGCGGTGGGACGACCGGCTCATCCGCACCGCCATCGATCGCGAACTGGCCCGCGGCGGGCAGGTGTTCTTCGTGCACAACCGAATCCTCGACATTCAGAAGGTGGCCCACCGCCTTCAGCAGATCGCCCCGGAGGCGACGATCAGCATTGTTCATGGCCGGCTCTCGCAGACTGAGCTCGAAGACGTCATGCTCGGCTTCGTGGCGGGCCGCATCGACATCCTGCTCGCGACGACGATCATCGAAAGCGGCCTCGACATCCCTCGGGCCAACACGATCTTCATCGACGAGGCCGACGCCTACGGCCTGGCCGACCTGCACCAGCTGCGGGGTCGCGTGGGCCGCTCGCATCACCGCGCATACTGCTACATGCTGCTCGACGAAAACGCCGTGCTCACAAGCACGGCCGCCAAACGTCTCCGGGCGATCCAGGAATTTTCGAGCATGGGGGCCGGCTTTTCGCTGGCGATGCGGGATCTCGAGATCCGCGGTGCTGGCAACCTGCTGGGCACGCAGCAAAGCGGCCACATCGCCACGGTGGGCTACGAGCTCTACTGCAAGCTCCTGGAGCAGGCGGTGCGCGGCCTCAAGTCGCTGCCGCCAGCCGAACCGCCGCCAGTGAACCTCGACCTGCCCGGCACCGCCTGGCTGCCCCGCGACTACATTCCCGACCTCCGCGGCAAGATCGACGTCTACCGCCGGCTCTCACGGGCTACCGAGACGTCGCAGCTCGACGACATCGCAGCCGAACTCGCCGACCGCTTCGGCCCGCTGCCCGAGGAGGCCCGGCGGTTGATCGACTTCGCGCGGATCCGTGTGGCGGCGGCCCGGCACGGCATCGACTCGATCAGCCGTCATCCCGGCATGCTCGTGATCGGCCATCACGACCGCAACGCGCTCGAGCGGCTGCAGGCGGCGGCCGCCAAGCGGGGCACGACCGTCCGCGTGGTCGACCAGAAGACGGCCGTGCTGCCACTTCCCGAAAAAGTGCTCGCCGCGCCCGACCTTCTCATCGCCGGCCTGACGGCGTTTTTTCGCGACAGCAACGTTCCGGACGGCACTGCATCACGTCATCGATGAGCCGGCGGTCCGCCAGGCTATTCAGGCACAGACGATGTCGGAAATGTCGGCCAGATACACCTGCCGGCCGCCACGATGGGGTGAATCGAAGACCACTTTCCTGCCGTCGCGGCTGGCACATGGATGCGTGTCGCACCGCCACTCGCCGCGATAGGCCGGGGGTGATGGAAATTCACCGAGTGGCACCCGTCGATTGGTCGGCACATGGAACAGATACAGGTGCTGCAAGGTCGCGGCATCCGGATACGTGTCATTCAGCACCCACTCATTGCCCGTGCCCGGCACATACGTGTTGTGGCCGTTTTGTGTCATCACGTCAGGGCCCACCACGGTCACACGCTCGGTGCGATCTTCGTAGACATAGAAGCGGTTTTGATGCGAAGGATGCCAGGCCCAGGCGAATACATGCCGAGGATCACGCCACACGAAATGCGATGTTTCACCCCAAGGATCGATGACGAACACGTCGCTCCCGTCAAAGTTCATCGTCAACGCCCGCGTGCGAAACGACTTGTCACCCGGAGTCTGCCAGCGATGCAGCATGAACAACCGAGTGCCGTCCGGATTGCACAAGAGATGGTTGAACCAGTGCTTGGATT